>DAOVNY010000038.1 GCA_030630005.1 Bacteroidales bacterium
TATCAGAAATCGCATCAAAAAATCTTGAAATATTTGAAAATCTTCAGAAAATTAAGAATATTGATTTTCGAAAAATAAATTATGTAACATTTGCTCATGATGATGAAATGTACAAAGCTCTGGAAGCTTCAATGGCATGGTCGGATGCAAATATGATTGAACCAAAAGATTTTCAGAAATATATTTCTCCTTATTTTAATCCTGATTTAAAAACATATCATGCAGCTCTTATTACCAAAAATTGCTGGCAGGCAACACCCGGAAGAGTTATTGATTCAATCAGGCAAATAGGAATTCAAAATGGGGGCGAAGTTCTTGAAGATTGTAAATTAATTGATGTTTATAAAAATGGTGAAACATATTATGTTCTTGTTAAAAATCATAACAAAGAATATGTAGAATATCAAACCGGAATTTTTATTAATGCACTGGGTCCTGAAGGTGATAAATTTGCAAAAAAATTGGAAATGGAAACAGGATTGTTTCCCGTAAAACATCAAGCATTTATTACCCGGCGTTTACCATTTTTGGGAAATAACGGCAATCCATTACCAATGGTTATCGATCGTAGAAAATACAAAGGCTTTTCGGCAGTTTACGGACAGCAATTAGCCGAAACAGGACAAATCATTGGTTGCGCTTCACCTGCTATTGAACATCTGGAAACAGACAAAAATCAAAAAATCAATTCAAAAGAATTTATCGAAATTATCTCAGAAGTTTTTGTTGACTGGATACCTGAATTGTCTTCCGTTGGATTTCAGGCAATATGGTCGGGATATTATGTTGAGCCTAAAATGATAATTGATACTGAAAAAGGTTTATTCCTCGGACTTAGAGGTCAAGGATTTATGCTTGGGCAATATCTTGCTAAATTGTATGTGGATAAGATTATGGGCAAAGTTGTTCCAGATTATTTTGATAGATTGCGTTTTGGTGGCGACGGATTATTGGAAAAAGCATTTAAATAGTGTTTGCAAGAAAACGCCAATAACTGCGTTATGCTCATCTTAAAACTCAGTCATTTACTTTAGTAAACTCCTGATTTTTAAGATTTCGCAAGCCTTGTTCTTGACGTTTTCTTATCAAACACTTAGTTTTTGTACAAAGACTAAATAATAAATTTTCCATTCGTTTGCATTTAATAGGATTAATATATAATTTTGCCGCCCAAAAAAATCGAAGAAAAAGAAAGTATGAATTACTTCAAACAATTTGTAATTCAATTTAGTGGATTAAAAAATGGAGATCATAACTTTAATTTTGAGGTAACAGATAAGTTCTTTGAAGAGACAGAGTATTCTGAAATTAAAAAAGGCAAAGTAAATGTTGATGTTTTGCTTAACAAGCAGGAAAATATGCTTGTTTTCAAATTTTTAATTAACGGTTTTATTAATGTTATTTGCGACAGATGCTCTTATCCATTTGATGTTGAAGTATCGGGAAAAAAAAGACTGATTGTAAAATTCGGTGAAAAAACTTATGAAGAAACCGATGAAATACTTATCATACCCGAGACCGATCATCAAATTGATCTTAGCCATTATGTTTATGAATACATAAACTTATTGCTTCCTGTAAAAAAAATACATCCGGAAGACGATAAAGGTGATAGTACTTGTAACCCTGAGGTGATCAAGAAACTTAAAGATCTGGAAAACCAAAATTCAACCGATCTCAGATGGAATGAATTAAAAAAACTAAAGAAAAAATAATTAAAAAAACCAAATAAGATATTAAAAATGGCACATCCAAAACGAAAAATATCAAAACAGAGAAGAGATAAAAGAAGAACTCATTATAAAGCTACTCCTCCAACATTAGCTACTTGTCCAACTACCGGCGAGGTTCATAAATATCACAGAGCATATTATGTTGATGGAGACCTTTATTATAAAGGTAAATTAGTTATTCCTGCAACAGAAACAAAATAAGATTATCTCTAAAAACAATTTTCTATGAAAATCGGATTAGATGTAATGGGAGGTGATTTTGCTCCTGATAATACAATCTTAGGAGCAATTCAGGCTTATAAAGAGTTGCCTTCTTCTGATACCATAGTTCTTATTGGTGATCAGAAGATCATTGAGAATAAACTTCGTCAGGAAAATTTTGATTCTTCAAAATTTGAGATAGTTCATGCTTCTGAGGTAATTGAAATGGCTGAGCATCCTGTTAAAGCATTTAGTAATAAAAAAGACTCAAGCATAGGCATTGGTTATAAAATGTTGAAGATGCAGAAAATTGATTCTTTTTCAAGTGCCGGTAACAGTGGTGCTATGCTTATCGGATCTATTTATAGTATAAATACAATTTCAGGAATCATTCGTCCGGTTACATCTGCTATTCTTCCAAAAGAAAATGGCGGCATTTCCATTCTTTTGGATATTGGTACCAATCCCGACCCAAAACCTGATGTTATGTATCAATTTGCTATTTTGGGATCAATTTATGCAAAAGAAGTATATGAAATTTCTAATCCGAGAGTTGGGCTGTTAAATATTGGTGAAGAAGAAGAAAAAGGAAATATGCTGGCTCAATATTCCTTCAAGTTAATGAAAGATACCAAAGATTTTAATTTTATCGGTAATATTGAAGGAAGAGACTTTATGGAAGATAAAGCTGATGTGATAGTATGTGATGGTTTTACAGGAAATATAGTGCTAAAGCAAATAGAATCAATGTATAAGTTTATGATACAAAGAGGATTTAATGATGATTACGTTAAACGACTTAATTATGAAAATTACGGAGGCACTCCCATTCTTGGTGTTAATTCTTCTGTGATGCTTGGTCATGGTATTTCAAGTTCTTTGGCAATTAAAAATATGCTTTTACAGTCTAAAAATATATACGAAGCAAAACTTTCAGAAAAGATAAAGAAAGCTTTAAGTAAATATTCAGACAACAATATAAAAAATAGATAATAATTTATTAAAAAAATTTTAATGAATAAAATAAAGACTGCAATAACAGGTATAAACGCATACTTGCCCGATTATATCCTTACTAATGATAAATTAGCTACTATGGTTGATACCAGTGACGAATGGATAATGAGTAGAACAGGTATTAAAGAAAGAAGAATATTAAAAGGAGAAGGAAAAGGAACTTCCGATATGGGAGCCGAAGCAGTGAAAGGTTTGCTGAAAAAAACAGGAACCTCTGCCGAAGAAATTGATTTGTTAATTTGTGCGACTGTTACACCGGATATGCAATTTCCGGCAACGGCAAATATTATTTCCGATAAGGCAGGATTAAAAAATGCTTTTGGTTATGATTTGAATGCAGCTTGTTCGAGTTATATTTATGCTTTAGTTACTGCATCAAAATTTATAGAAACAGGCACGTATAAAAAAATTATAGTAGTTGGTGCCGACAAAATGTCCTCTATTGTTGATTATTCCGACAGAACAACTTGTGTTATTTTTGGTGATGCAGGAACAGCAACTTTACTGGAACCAACTACAGAAGATGTAGGAATAAAAGATTCGATTTTAAGATCTAATGGTTCAGGAAGAGTGCATCTACACCAGAAAGCCGGAGGTTCGGTTAAACCGGCTACTCACAAAACTGTTGATGCAAAAGAACATTTTATTTATCAGGAAGGTCAAGCTGTTTTTAAATTTGCCGTAACAAGTATGGCAGACATTTCTGTTGAGATAATGAAGAAAAACGGACTGGAATCAAAAGATGTTAATTGGTTGGTGCCTCATCAGGCTAACTTAAGAATTGTTGAAGCTACTGCAAGGCGCATGAAGATCAAAAGAGAACAGGTAATGATAAATATTCAAAGATACGGAAATACAACTTCGGCTACTATTCCTCTGTGTATGTGGGAATGGGAAAATGAACTTAAAAAAGGTGATAACCTTATTCTTTCTGCTTTTGGCGGAGGTTTTACCTGGGGCTCTATTTATCTTAAATGGGCGTATAACCCCAAATAGTGCTTGTCCATAAAGCAAGTATAAATTGATTTAAGAATAATGAACACCGATTAACGATTTGCGAAGTAGCTGAAAATCTTAAATCTAAAATCTTAAATCGTTAATCCATACGGACTCCTTTCAGTCGTCGGTGTTCGATATTCAAAAGAAGATCTTTGCAAAACCAGTATATATTTTATAAAAAAAAGTCCTCGTAAATATAGAATTTACGAGGACAAGTCAGATAATTATTCGATAATTATTGAATAATTATTTTTTTAGTTACAATTTTTTCACCTGTACTTATTTTCAAAAAGTAAATACCTTTTGAAAAATTAGAAATATCAATATTTTCAGTATGATTAATTGAATTTGATAATTCTTTTTGCCAAATAATTTGTCCTTGCATATTAGATATTTGCATGCTTGAATATTCAAATTCATTATTTAATGTTTGAATATTAAATATTCCGTTGCATGGATTAGGATACACAGTAACAAATTCTTCATCAGAAATCTGATTTGATTCAATAGCTGATGGATCACCGAACCAGGTTAATGCTTCTTGAATCATGGTATTAATATCGGCATCACGTGTAAATTGAGAAATATCAAAACTTATAAAGAACGATTTATAAATCAGATTATCAAGCCAAATTCCGCAACCATTTCCTTTTGAAAATGCATTTCCTGAAAAGGGACCGTCTTCAAAAAGGAATGAACCCCAAGAGCTAATATTAGGATTAGTAACTTCATCAGCGTACCAATCGGGACAAGCTCTGTTATATATATTATCAGGGCTGTTTGAATAAACAGGGATTTCAACATCTTCAGTTCCGATTGGAGACCCACCCATACCTATTATACTTCCGCTTGAATAATCGTAAGTATCAGGACCACCTATTCCGTCAGTACCACCAAAAACAGGAGGATTTACCTGTACTTCATATCCACCGCGAATATATGCAGAATAAAATTTGTTAAAAGGGCTGCTGTTTCCCAAACCATGTGTAGCATTAGCAAGACCATCGGAAGCCATAAAAATATTCTTAGGATTTTCATTGGTTCCTTTATCAAGAAATCCTATTAAAGCTAAACCGAGAGTGTCTTCTTCATCGCCGTGTCCTGTTGAATTGCTGTATATAAATATTGTCCTATAAGAATCGGGGATGTCATATTCTTCATATTCTGCCCAGTTATAAATATCATAAGTTACACCGGCTGCATCCAATGCTTCTATATATTTCGGGTATTCAATATTTTGATAATCTTCGTAACCAATTTTATTTCCCGGTGTAGAAAACAAGATATCAACATCATCTGTAGGCAATATCTTAAATGTATAATACTCCCCTGGTGCATCAGCAGGAAGAATGCCTCTGTTTTGGTTTGCCGAACCGTCAGTTGCCACAAAATAATAATTTACAGTAGTGCTGTTAGGAATTTCAGGAAACTGATAATGATAAATATTAGGTTCTTCAAAGCTTGAATACGTAATTCCTTGCCAACCGCTTCCAGTATTAAAGTACAAGGTATCTGATGCTAACCCTGATATATCTGTTATGGTAACATACGCCTCAGGCGTATTGTTAAAAGTGTTCCACACTTCGTCTTCGTGTACAATTATAGGGGCTTGTTCATCTTCACCCACATAAAATTTTATGGCAAACTCATTTTTTAACATATTGCCTGGAGGTTCAATTCCGATATATTGTCCATTTTCAATAATTTCTCTGAGGTAACAAAGTCCTGCATCGGCATTATCATTTTGGATAGCAATGGTTGCACTTTGCCCAAAGTCGTGCGGACAAACAGAGCCTGTCTGACCAAGGTCAACGTTTTGATATTGAAAGATCATATCTCCGTCTTCATGGAAAATAACCTCAAAAGTCAGCGTTGTATCTTCAACAGTACCGTAGCGAAATCTTAAATTATGCCATTCTACAACACAATACCTGTTGGGTTCATCGCCAAAAGTTTGGAAATATATATCTCCCGTACCTTCGTCTGCCAATAAATCATCCCATAATGGAGCAACAAGAGCAGGTACTGCATCAAAACCGGGAATAGGATAAACATAATTAAAAATAAAGCCATCAGTTCCCCAGCCGACCGAAGGATAAGGATTGTACCAGAAATTTTCTGCCAATAACATTTCGCCATTAATATCAACGTGAAAATATGTCCTGTTTATTCCATAAAAAGGAAAATCAAACCCAAAGGGAATAGGTTCTGAGAAATTATCATCTCCGTAAAAGCCACTGACACCATAAGTGATTGTGGATGTTCCTGTTTCGCTTATCTCAATCCAATTATATTCAGGACCTCCTTCTTCATCGCTATCAATCCATCTGTAACTCATAGCATCGGGGCCTCCCGTTCCGTAATGTAAAACTATGTCGGTTTCACCTGTTAATGTGTCATTGCCTGAATATGCATCACCAACTAAACAAGTGTTCATAATAAAACTATATGTTCCTGTGTCAGCAGGTGTCCATGCAGTAGCAAAAGTAATTACATCAGTTGCACCAGAAGCTAAGGTGCCGGAATGAACAACTATATCGGTATAAACCAATGTATTTAATTCATCAAAAATTTTACATAAAATATCAAAATCTCCGGTAATATCGGAGGTACCATAGTTTTGAATGGTGCCTGAGGGATAAATTTCAGTATTTACTAAATAAAAGCTTCCGGGAATTTCTATTGAAACCATACCGACATCGTTAGGTTCGGCTTGTCCTACTTTTACATCGTCAACAACAAAACCATAAGTATCCTGTATCCATTGAATTGCAAGATAAATACTTTGACCTGCATAAGCACTTAAATCGTAAGTGTATTCTACATAATTATCATCTAAGTTAACATAATTGCCAAGGGTTACATTAAAATTTCCTATTGCATTGCCTGTTGTTGAAAGGAAAACGTTCATGTTTTCAGTTGAGTGCCATGCTCTGGCAAAAAAAGTAAACACATCACCGGATTGAATAGTTACCTGTGGCGTTATCAGCCAGTCATCTCCACCACTTTCATAACATGATACTGCTGCCATCCATGTCCCTGTATGAGCATATTCCTCGTATGAAAGTGCGAACCATTGATCCCCGTCATTATTCTCATCGTAGATAGTCCAGTCTGCTGGGATTACCCCATCTTCAAATCCTTCATCAATACTCCATTGTGCGAATGAAGGTGTTGCTAAAAGAATAATTATTACCGAAGTAATAAGTATTTTAAATAAATTTTTCATTATGATAATTTTTAAATTAATAAATTAATAAATTAATAAATTAATAATAATTGCTTTCATTAATAAAATGAAGACCCATATTTTTTACAAAAGTAAAAAAAGATTTAAATCACATTACATTGTATTTTACTTAAAAAAATCCTATCTTTTTAATAATAATTTCAAAAATAAAATAATTCTTTATATTCACTTTCAGAAAAAGGTTCTAAGTTTAGGTTTGTGTTTAAAACTATTTCTGGATTAAAATTTTGAATTTGATAATGTGTTCCAAATTTCTTTCTTAAAGTTCTAATCTGCTCTTTGCTATGTAAATTTTTTGCTATCGTTGTCCTAAATTCATAATCAATTCTTGAGTTTTTTATTATATTTATTGAATTCAATATTTTTGAAAATTCACCTTTGTTAATCCAATTGCCAACTGTTTGATTATATATGTCAAATTCCAATAAATGTTTTATATCCATCGCAACAAAATCAACCAAATTATTTTCAAATAAATATTTTAACATTTCTGGATTTGTTCCATTACTGTCCAATTTTATTTTCAACCCTAATTCCTTTATTTTTATAATAAAATTAGGCAAATCCTTATGTATTGTTGGTTCTCCTCCAGTAATACAAACAGCATCTAACAGTTTATTATATTTTGATAAATAATCAAATATTATATTTTCGTCATATGTATCACCAAATCTCTCGGGCAAAACTAAATCAGGATTATGGCAATATCCACAACGGAAATTACAGCCCTGTGTAAAAATCACAGAGCTGATATTTCCTGAATAATCTATAAGACTTTGTTTTTTAAAACCTGCTATTTTCATTGTTTAAACTAATTCTAATTCAAGTTTTTCTGCTTTTATTTTTTCGTCAAAAAGTTTTCTATCATTAAATTCAGCTTGTTTACCATCATTCCATTGGTCAACAGGACGTAAATAACCTACTATTCGTGAATACACTTCACATTTGTTTGTTTTTCCTTCTGCTTCACATTTAGGACAAACTTTGTGTTCTCCATAAATATATCCGTGTTCTGGACAGATACTGAATGTTGGGGATAGTGTAAAATAAGGTAATTTAAAGTTTTCGCAAACCATTTTCACCATTCTTTTAACAGACGCTGGTGGTAATTGGCTTTCGCCTACAAAAGTATGAAAAACAGTACCACCAGTATATTTAGTTTGCAGATTGTCTTGTAATTCAAGAGCTTCAAATATATCATCGGTATGTCCAACGGGTAATTGGCTTGAATTAGTATAATAAGGGGCCAAACCTTTTTCTTTTACTTGCTTTTCGTTAGCTGTAATAATATCCGAAAATTCTGCTTTATCTAATTGAGCTAATCTATATGTAGTTCCTTCGGCAGGTGTTGCTTCAAGATTGTAGATGTGTCCTGTTTCATCTTGAAATTCTTGCAACTTATTGCGCATATAAGTCAAGATTTTTTCAGCACGTTTATTTCCATCTGTTGTTGTAATATCAAAACCATAAAAATTTAAAAGTAATTCGTTCATACCTACTAAACCAATAGTCGAAAAATGATTATCCCAATAAGCTCCATTCTTTTTTCTTATGTTTCGTAAGTAAAATTTTGAATATGGATATAAGCCATCTTCTGTTAATTTCTCAATTACTTTTCTTTTAATTTCAAGGCTCTCTTTTGCTAAAAGCATTAATTTTTCAATTCTTTGAAGAAGTTCAGTTTCTGATTTTGCTTCATATCCTATACGAGGTAAATTTAAAGTAACAACACCTACTGAACCTGTTAGGGGATTTGCTCCAAATAGTCCACCTCCACGAGATTTCAACTCTGTTGTATCTAAACGTAACCTACAACACATAGAACGAACATCATCAGGTGATATATCAGAATTAACAAAGTTTGAAAAATATGGTATTCCATATTTTGCCGTCATATCCCAAATTGGTTGACGATATTCGTTATCCCAATCAAAGTCTTTTGTAATATTATATGTTGGTATAGGAAATGAAAATATTCGTCCGTTTGCATCTCCTTCGGTCATTACTTCCGCAAAAGCTTTATTAAAAACATCCATTTCGTGTTGATATTCTCCATAAGTTTCAGTTTGCAACTCACCTCCAATAATTACAGCAGTTTCCTTCATATTATTAGGAATAACCAAATCGAGAGTAATATTTGTAAAAGGTGTTTGAAATCCAACTCTTGTAGGAATGTTCATATTAAACATAAATTCTTGAAGAGCTTGTTTGACTTCTTTATATGATAAATTATCTTTGCGAATAAATGGTGCTAAATAAGTATCAAAATTTGAAAATGCCTGTGCCCCCGCAGCTTCGCCTTGCATTGTGTAAAAGAAGTTTACAATTTGACCCAATACAGTTCTGAAATGCTTGGCTGGTTTGCTTTCAACTTTTCCTGTTACTCCTTTAAAACCTACCATTATTAGTTCCTGTAAATCCCAACCAACACAATAAACACTTATAAATCCTAAGTCGTGAATGTGCAATTTTCCTTGCTTATGCGCATTTCCTATTTCTGTTGGATATATTTTATTTAACCAATACTGCGAACTTATTAATGTTGAGATATGCTGGTTCATTCCTTGTAAAGAATAGCTTGAATTAGCACTTTCTTTAATTCTCCAATTGTTGTTATTGATATAATCATCAACAATATCAACATTAGAAAATAGTTCTTTAACATTTCTAATACCATCGTGTTGTTTACGATATATAATGTAGGCTTTTGCTACTTTAAAAAGTTTCTGGTTAAATAACTCAAATTCTACCAAATCTTGAATTTCTTCAACTGTTGGTGTTTCATTTTTAAGTTTTGAAACAACTTTGTCGGTTACATTTTGAGCCAAATCTCTGTTTGGTTTTCCAATTGCTCGTAATGCTTTGAATACGGCAAATGTAATTTTTTCTGCTTCGAACGGAACTACTCGTCCGTCTCTTTTTTGCACTGTTTTAATAGCACCATCAATCTTCATATTAATAATAATTTTAAAAATTAAACAATTAATGGTAGCTGTGGAATTAAAATATAAGAAAGAGTTATTCGAAATAAATAGAATAATATTTCTTAAGCCTTTTCTCCCGAAAGCTACGAATTATATCCAAAACTGATAGGTCTTCCGGCTTGTTGCATTTTGGTTTGCCTTCCCATTCCTTTTATTGAACAGTGACGTGTATTATCCAAAACTTAATTTACAACTTACGGCTGCGGGGACAGCTACTGATTTTAACAACATTCCCTTACTCAATTCTGTAAAACAAAAATATTGAGATTATTTATTTAATATAGGATTTCTATTTTTTAGTTATTAAAAAGAAATTAACATTTGGTTATTTTTCTTTCTTGCTCGGGTGTTTTTCTTTAACAAAAAAAAACGTTTAAATTAATATTCAACAAATACAAAAAAAATATTCAAATTATCAAAAGCAACCAGAAACCAGAAGCAAGAAACCAGCGACACGAAGTTAGCCCGTATGGGTAACAAATTTCTAAAACTCCTCCTCAACATCAATAACTTTATAAAGTTTATCTGCTCTTCGGAGGAAGGTGTTGATGGGGATTGAGCAAATTTCTCCCTTTACGGTTTTATTGACTTTTTTCAGGTCAACACGAATTTCTTTTACCGTGTCTTCGTGGACCCCGGTTGTATGTCCGAGGATTTTTATCTCATCACCCACACTTAAATTATGTGTTTCGATTTTAATTTCAGCAACTTTTAATTTTGTAAAATAATTAGTGATTTTACCGATATAAATTTTTCTTTTTGTTGCTTGCGAACCATATTTTTCAGTCCATTCACCAAGTTTTTTTCCAAGATAATAACCATCCCAGAAACCACGGTTATAAACCGAGCCTAATGTTTCGTTCCACTTTGCAATATTTTCTTTGGTGTAGCTTCCGTTAAAATATGCTTCAACAGCTTCTTTATAACATTTGGTAACTGTTTTAACATATTCCGGCGAACGCCCACGTCCTTCAATTTTTAAAACACTAACTCCTGCTTTAAGTATTTTGTCAAGAAACCCGATTGTATTCAAATCTTTTGGCGACATTATGTATTCATTGTCAATTTCAAGTTTAATACCTCCGTCGCAATCGGTAACTTTATATGGTCGGCGACAAACTTGCAGACAAGCACCTCTGTTTGCCGATGAATTCATATTGTCGAGACTTAAATAGCACTTTCCTGAAACAGCCATACACAAAGCTCCATGAATAAATATCTCAATCTGAACAAGTTTACCTGAAGGACCTTTAATCTGTTGTTTTTCAATGGCGGTGGTAATTGCAGCAACTTGCTTTAAATTTAGCTCGCGGGCAGTTACCATCACATCAGCAAACTGAGAATAATATTTTACTGCTTCAATATTTGTAATATTTGTTTGAGTGGACATGTGAACTTCCATACCAACAGAAGCGGCATATTGAATAACCCCCTGATCGGAAGCAATAATGGCTGTAATATTATTTTTCTTTGCAGCATCCACTATCGAACGCATTAACGGAAGTTCATCATCGTAAATAACCGTATTCAGAGTAATATATGATCTGATATTATTTTCTTTACAGATATTAGAAATTTTTACAAGATCGTCCAAAGTAAAATTATTGGAAGATTTTGCACGCATATTTAATTGCTCAATTCCGAAATAAACCGATCCCGCACCTCCCTGAATAGCTGCCATCAAAGATTCGTAAGAACCTACGGGGGACATTATTTCTATTTGCTTTGCCGACATGTTTTTTTACTAAATAATATCAATGTAATGTCGAAATAAATATTACCTACCTTATTTGACATAGAGCCTAAATTTATTATTATTCCGTAATTTTCAATTTCAGTTCTTTCAATTGCTCAGCAGATATTGTCGAAGGAGAATCAATCATCACATCTCTTCCGGCATTATTTTTTGGGAACGCAATGTAATCGCGAATAGAATCGGAGCCACCGAAAAGAGCTACCAAACGGTCGAAACCAAAGGCAATACCACCGTGTGGAGGTGCGCCGTATTCAAAAGCATTCATAAGAAATCCGAACTGTGCTTGCGCTTCTTCTTCGGTAAAACCGAGAGCCGTGAACATTTCTTTTTGCAACTCACGATCATGAATTCTTATTGATCCGCCTCCAATCTCAATTCCATTGATAACTATATCATAAGCATTTGCCCTGACGTTTCCGGGATCAGTGCTAAGCATATCAATATCTTCTTTTTTAGGAGAGGTGAAAGGGTGGTGCATAGCATGATAGCGTTTTGATTCTTCATTCCACTCAAGTAATGGAAAATCGGTAATCCAAAGAGGACAAAATTTGTTTGTATCACGTAGATCCAATTTATTGCCCATTTCCAGGCGAAGTTCGCAAAGTGCTTTTTGTGTTTTTTCTTTTTCTCCGGCAAGGATAAGTAAAAGATCGCCGGGTTTGGCATCGAATTTTTCTGCCCATTTTTTAAGATCACCTTCATTAAAAAACTTATCTACCGAAGACTTAAAAGTTCCGTCTAAATTGTATTTTACGTAAATCAGACCGTTTGCTCCAACTTGTGGTTTTCTGACAAAATCAGTAAGTTTATCTAATTGTTTTCTTGAATAATCAGCACATTCCGAAGCATTTATTCCAACCACCAATTCTGCGTCATCAAAAACTTTAAAACCTTTTCCCTGAGTTACATCATTAAGTTCAACAAATTTCATATCGAACCTGATATCCGGTTTATCCGAACCATAAAATTTCATTGCTGTATTATATGAAATTCTTATAAAGTCATCAAGCTCAATATTTTTAACCACTTTAAACAAGTGTTTGATCATTTTTTCAAAAGTGTTCAAAACATCATTTTGTTCAACAAAAGCCATTTCGCAATCGATCTGAGTAAATTCCGGTTGACGGTCGGCACGCAGGTCTTCATCCCTGAAACACTTTACAATTTGGTAATACCTGTCGTAACCTCCAATCATCAATAATTGTTTGAAAGTTTGAGGAGATTGTGGAAGTGCATAAAATTGACCCGGATTCATTCGTGAAGGAACAACAAAATCTCTTGCACCTTCAGGGGTTGATTTTATTAAAACCGGAGTTTCGATTTCAATAAATTTTTGAGAGTCGAGATATTTCCTGACTTCGAGAGCCATTTTATGACGCAGTTCAAGATTTTTTCTTACGGGATTTCTTCTGAGATCGAGGTAGCGGTATTTCATTCGTAGCTCTTCACCACCGTCGGTTTCATCTTCGATGGTAAAAGGAGGAATTTTTGATTTATTTAAAATATCAAACTTTTCAACAATAATTTCAATTTCGCCTGTCGGTATTTTTTTGTTTTTATTGCTTCTTTCTTTTACTTTTCCGGAAACGGAAATCACAAACTCACGTCCTAATTTTCTGGCTTTACCGCAAAGCCCTGAATTTGTTTCCATATTAAAAACTAATTGAGTAATTCCGTATCTGTCGCGAATATCAATAAAAGTCATTCCGCCAAGGTCGCGCGATTTTTGGATCCATCCGCTAAGCTTAATTGTTTCGCCTATGTTTTTTATGTTGAGTTCTCCGCAAGTATGTGTTCTTAACATCTTATTTTGTATTATTATTTTATTTAATTTTAATAAATTATCCGAAGCCAAAATGTACTGTTTTTCGAATTTGTAAAATTACAAAAAAAAACAAAGGCAGTCAGGGAGAAAAGATTATTGACTAATTGGAGAACGTTTATAAAGTCCTATGGTTTTTTGGAAAATGGAGTATTGGAGTAATGAGTCCACTCCGAAAAGTGCTTTGGGCTAAAGCCCTTATGTTTGTTTAGATGTTTATATCCACGTCCTAAAGGACGTGGCAATTCAAAAGTTATTGCAATTCAATGAATTACCCTGCCATTTATGGCAGGGGTAAAAAAA
>DAOVNY010000033.1 GCA_030630005.1 Bacteroidales bacterium
ATTCCAATATGGTTCGATTAAAAGGATATAAATAGTTTAAAAGACGCTCAGGATTTTTGATTTCAATTCCAATATGGTTCGATTAAAAGCAGCCCATTCTCCACACTTTAATCTAAATTCATTAATTTCAATTCCAATATGGTTCGATTAAAAGGAAAGGGATATTGTAAGTATATCAACTGGAGCGAGATTTCAATTCCAATATGGTTCGATTAAAAGAAAGAAAATCAATGTCAATAATGGTTGTTTATACCTAATTTCAATTCCAATATGGTTCGATTAAAAGTCTGGAGGCAAAGATAGTACTGCAATGTTATTAAGAAATTTCAATTCCAATATGGTTCGATTAAAAGGGATAATAAATTTGATTTTCCCATTTATTCTTATAGATTTCAATTCCAATATGGTTCGATTAAAAGTGAATATCGCCAAGAATGTCTCCATCATCAGTTTCTTATTTCAATTCCAATATGGTTCGATTAAAAGCATTAAAGATTTTCCGGCTGACAAAATTGAGGCTTTATAATTTCAATTCCAATATGGTTCGATTAAAAGTATTTGCATTTGCAGCAATCGGAGCAATCTTATTCATATTTCAATTCCAATATGGTTCGATTAAAAGTTTTACTATTTTCAATGATTAGTTGTTTTTGTTTTATTTCAATTCCAATATGGTTCGATTAAAAGTCTATACCCATAATATCTAAGCCTTTATTATCTGTATTTCAATTCCAATATGGTTCGATTAAAAGAGTCCTTTTAGGGTTTGATAATCAGCAACACTTACATATTTCAATTCCAATATGGTTCGATTAAAAGTTGTGTTCTTTTAACACATGCATCCGAATCTATATAATTTCAATTCCAATATGGTTCGATTAAAAGTCAATATCTAACCAAAGAAAAATTAAAGGATATTTTATTTCAATTCCAATATGGTTCGATTAAAAGTCCTTTTTTCGAGGCGAAATAATACCTTGCATCCCTATTTCAATTCCAATATGGTTCGATTAAAAGGATTCTTTTAAAAATGAAAATATATCGCCTTTATTAAATTTCAATTCCAATATGGTTCGATTAAAAGCCGTTACTACGACGACTAAAAAATGCTGATATTTACAGCTTTATGTTTGCAAATGTAATAAAATTAATCATCTTTATCGTCGATGTTGAATACTATAAAAATGCCCGGGCTCCGACAACCTTTTGTAAGTAAATGTATTTCAGGATGTCAAAGAACATTTATTAGTAATAATATTTTTTACTATACAAAAAAATACAGTTTTTTTCCTTACTGACGATCATTATAAAAACCTGTCCAACGTACTCCTTTCTTTTCCAACAACTTCCTTATCTAACCAATTTCTATCACGGCTTTTGAAAATAATCAAACTATCATATTCTTCATCCATAATTTGCTTTGCTTTATATTTTAATTCTTTTAATTTAACTTCGGTAATATCACCTTCAAACACTGAATTTTGTATCCAGTTCAGGTATTGCCGGCAAAGTTTCAGCATTTTGCCGACTCGCTTTTCTCCTATATCATAAACTAATATTACGTACATATTTTGACAGGATTTACAAGATTTACAGGATTTTTATCTTATTAATCCTGTTTAATCAATTTTAAATTTCTACCACCAAATTTTTAAAGGTTTATATTGTTCTATGTTTAAAATATGCTTTTGTAATTTATAACATTCAAGTTTTATCAGATGTTTGTAACTTACTTTCCGTTTCAGTGTTCTGTGCATTATGGTTTCGTTAAGCCGGTTATCAAATGCTTCAATGAATTTTTTCTTGCCCTTATCTTTTAATAATATCTTGTTAAGTTTTACATCAAAATCTTTTTGTTGAATTTCGCGTTTGTTCAGCACTTTAAATATAACCCTGTCAACCAAAATTGGTTTAAAAATTTCGGCAACATCAAGGGCGAGAGAAAATCTGCGTTCGCCGGGTGTATGCAGAAAACTTATAGTTGGGTTAAGTTGTGTTTGATGTATGCTTCGCAAACATTGCGAATAGCACATCATATTTCCGAAGGATATTAATGCGTTTACTTCGTTGCGGGGTGGTTGCCGGCTTCTGTTCCCCATTTCAAAATCATTGATTATCAAATTAAATGCATCATAATAATTGTTCCTGATATTTCCTTCAATTCCCATTAGTTCGTCAATTTGAACGGTTTTTGAAATATTCTGAATTAAATTTTCAATAATATCAATGATAGGTTCCAGGTCTTTCCCACGATTATTATAATACTTCAGGTTTTTAAGCATATTAAAACTTGCACCTTCAATAAAACTACGGGCAATTCCAATCCTTGCTTTATGATTAGAAAAAGTCTGAGTTTGAGCAACCAACATTTTACCGGACAATAAATAGTCTTTTGATAAAAACGAGCCAGTGTAGTTTTCATAATAATCGAAAAAATGAACAGCAATTTCGTTTTTGCCGAGAAAGTTATACATTGCACTGTTTGCATCCAATAAGCCAAAAACATAGAGTTGGTCAATGTTTTCCACAGGAATATATTTCGGTTTTAATTCCTCACCCTGTTCATTTATGGGTATGAATTTTAAGGTGTTATCTTTTCTTGATAAACGACCGGGGTTAAATAGGTAGTATGTTTTTTTCATTCGTTTACAAAGCAAAAATCATAATACGAACAATTCTTGCATCTTTTTTTTATTTTTATTGCCGGAGCTTTGCCCGACTTTATTATTTTTTCTATTTCACTTTCTATTTCTTTTATTCTTTCAATATCGATGGAAGATAAAAAAACTTCTTCGGTTTTTCTTTCTTTTGGATATTCTAATATGCCGCTTACGCCTTTTACTCCGGCTTTTTCAAGAGTGTAAATATAATATTTTAATTGCCATACATGTGCCTCTCTTAATTTTTGGGATTTCTTTATTTCATGTATCACTTTGTTTTTAGGATCATAGAAATCAATTTTTATTCCACCTATTTGTATTTCTTCATACTTTGATGAACGTTGAGGATAAGTGGTTTCATGAATTAGTTTACCTTCATAAACAGTATCGCTGGTGTGTTCCATTTGAATGGAATTGGCGAAGAGCCAGAGTTGCCTTTTGCACGAAAAATAGTAGTTTATATGTGTACCTGTAATATTCATATTTAAATAATAAATGCAGAATCTAATACTGGATTTTTAATACCTGTTTTGTAATCATATACATCTTCAGGATAGTTTAATTTATAAAAACCATATTTATCTTCACCGCTTCCTGAACCTTCAATATTTTTAAATGCTGTTGAAAATGTGCCAACCGAAATAGAAAATTTTGACATCAAACCTTGCATTATTATTTTGTTGATTTTCTGTCTTGTAAAATCATCATCTTTATTTTCAATAATATCACAATATAATTCCCAAACTTTTTCGCCTGAAATATTATCTTCATTGCAATATTTTCCTCTTTCTTTTAAAAATGAAAGTTCTTCTTCTGTAAAATTCTTTTCTTCACTATTTGGGATATCTATTGGAATTTCTAAAGGAATAAATAATGTTTCAGTTTGTATTAAATTATCAATTAGTTTGAATTTCTTATGAGCATTTTCAAAATCAAGATCCTTTAATAACTTTAAATAAGCAGGTAAATTATCATCATAAAGTTTTTGCTCATTATGATTGTTTTTGTAATCCATAACTGATTTGTAAACAATGTCAAAATTCTTTGTTTCGAGAATATTGGAGTATTGTTCTTTCAACTCATTTTGCATTTTCTGAAAACGGTAATCATTTCCATAAATAACTTTAGCATCATCGTAATCAAATAAAAATAATTTGCACTGTGGCTTGTTTACGTTTCGGTTTATTCTCCCAGCGAGTTGTTCATCCGAATCAATAAGCGATGAATCTTTAAAACCTAAATCCATATCAATATCCACACCTGCCTCTACAACTTGAGTTGTAATCAGCAAAATATCCTTTTGTTTGTATTCTTCACTTTTCAATTTTGATATTATCTCTCGTCTTCGGGGTTCAAGTATTGTTCCTGATAGAATAAATACCTCATCAAAGAAACCTTGTTCATTATTTACAAGTTCAACAAATTCGCTTGCCGTTTTTTTAAAGATAAATTCAATAATTGTATGAACTCTCTTGTCTTTTGATTGAGATTTATATTTTTTTGATTCTGTTTCTAATTTATTCCAAAGATTTCTTAAGAATTCCTTTTTATTTTCTTTATTAAAATCTGAGCTATTGAGCATCGAAAAATCAAATTTAACTCTGTTCTTAAAGTTTGGATTTTGAAAATAATCTTTTTTATGCTGATTTAAAATAACAAATTCTTCTCTTTCAAATTCCTCGTCCTTTCCTTCTGCTGAAAGTAATTTGTCAATTTTTGGCAAGGTTGCCGACATTAAAATAAATTTGACATTAAAGTATTTCGCATATTTGTTAATAAAATAAATCACCTTATCCCATTCTTTTGGTGAATACGTCTGAAGTTCATCAATTATTACTACAGAATTTGCCAGACGGTGCACTAAATAATTTGTCGATTTTTTGTTCGATTTTAGAATGTCAAAGAACTTGATGTGAGAAAGCAGAGCAATAGGATAATTCACAAACTGATAGTCGATTATGTTGTTTTTATTTTCTCCATATTCATCATCTCTATGCTTTTCAGAAAAACCAGCTTTTGAGTGAATTTGTACAATATGGTTTTTAATATCCTTTTCGCCAAGAGTTTCATTAAGTGATTTAAAAGTTTGTGTGATTAGAGTTGTGAACGGAAAAACATAAAACACTTTAGAAATATTGTTTTTATTATTGTCTAAATCATTCCGCAACAACTCAGCAAGTGCCAACATTGATAGATTTGTTTTGCCACCACCGGTTGGTGCTTCAATGTAAAAAAGGTTTTTATCGGCATTATTTCGTATTCCATTAATAATTTCTACAGATAGATTCTGCCTGAGTTTGTTTAGTTTATCGCCACTTTTTTCTGTTGGAAACTCTAACTTGTAATTATATAATTCCCGATAAGTTTTTTTATTGTAGGATGTTGTAGTTTCGATATTATTAATAATTTTTTTCTTCAACTCATTATTAAAAACCCCCAAATCAGTTTCCGTTTCTTTCCAGCTATTCATAAAATGCGTGGTAGCATAATAATCGGCTGCTGTGAGTAATGAGAAGTTTAATTTTAGGAGAGCGAAAAGGGGGAAATTATCTTTTATAATATTTCTGCATTCAGAAAATACACCATCAATATTTTGAAAAACACATTTATTGATTTCTTCAATTAACTCTTTATTATCAGAAAAATTAAATTTAGAGATGAATTTTGTTAAATCAAAAATATTATCATCATACTTTAAATCGTTTGAAAAGGAATTTAAAGTTGGGGAATGATGCTTTAAAATTGGATATGAAAAAGCAAGAATCAAATAATCTATAAAAGGTTCATCTTCTGGATTAATTTCTATTTTTGAAGCAATTATCTCTGAATATAGCGAGAAAATATACCCACTTATCAATGAATGTCCTGATGATAATCCATGTTTAAAACTATCAGTTGAATTATTCATTTTTATTTTTTGAAAATTAGGGTTTACTTTTCCAAAATCATGAATAACAATAGATTTAATAAAAATTTCAAAGACAAATTTTTGTATTATTTTATTATCGGTTAAATCTTGTATTAAACTAAAAATAACTTTTTCTAGGTTATGGATTTTGATAAATTTCATAAAGTATTCCTGAACTAATAGCAAATGGTCTATTAGTTTTTCGTTCTCAATATTGTCAGCAGAAATATGTGCTAAATATTTATCCGAATTTAGAATTAGAAATTCTAATTGTTTTTTTGTAAAAATATAGTCGGCTATATTCATAAGTTTCTAATATAAAAACACAGCTTCGGCTTTGCTTTTGACATCTACTATGTTCTTAATTTTATAAAGATTTTTGCTATCTATAGCTACATCTTCCTCTAATTTCGCATTTGAAAAAGCAAAATCACCATAATTATACTGAAATAAATCTTCGTTAAAATTAATTGGTAATCTTTCAAAATAGTTAAAATCGTTTTTTTTGCCTGCTAAGGCTCTCCGTCCTATTGCTTTCGCAATAAAATTTACAATGGCTTCGTCTTTTTTAAACAATGTTGATATTTTAAAGTTTAAATCTTTTTCGAAATATTCCCACTCATACTCTTCAACCATACACTTATCCCACCAAAGAGAATAATCATTTTTACCAAGGTATGGCAAATACACTGCTTTTTGGTTCTTAATGTTTTCGTAAATCTGTTTTTGATTTTCGTCTTCCAAATCTAAAAGCAAGTATATTTTGTATGATGGGTTTATTAGAGTTTGTTCTGTTATCATAAGATTACCACCTTGTTCGTTACTTGCTAATCCTGTTGTATTATTGTAAGTAATTGTTGTTTTCTGAAAATTTCCCTTTTCCGCACCAATAGGTTCTATACCTACAGGAATATCTTTCAGCTTTTCATAATAATCTGGCAGCTTTCCATTTTCCTTATAACCTTCCAAACCAATTATAGCTCCAAGAATGCCAAGAATTGCAGGTTTATGCAACATATTGTATGTTAAATAAATTCCATCGTTTATATCTGGCTTTTTCAAAAACCCTTTTTCTGCTTTTATTGTGAATGATATTAATTTTTTCATACTAATTCTATTTTAAAATTTGTTTTACAAATTGCTCAACTTTGTTATAAGCAACATCATAATCTGCCAATTGCCCTTGTGGTAAATGGTAAGCCAAACTGCTTTCCCATGCTCTTTTGTTGTTTTTGTATTTTTTCTGATTTACAAAATCATCATATTTGCAGCAGTCAATATTTTTGTTTTCTGATTTTTGTTTTAATATTCCAACAATATCACTATAATCAGTAGTTGGAATAATTTCCGACAAATAATACAAATCGTATATGTCTCGTGGTCTATTGCGTTGCAAAAGCGAACGTAATTTTTCAGCTACAATCTCGTTTAATGGATAAACGGGAACTAAACTGCTAATAATTTCCGAATCAGAATAAGAGTGAGAAATATTCTTTAGTTCAGGCTTCACAATTATCTTTTCAGAAAAACTAATGTCTAATTTGATTTTGGTCTGCCAACGATTTACAGGTAAAATTACTTGGTTTGGTTTATGAAAAGCACCCCAAAATAATACTGTAACTTCATAGCCTTGCGGAATATCCTTATGAATTTGTGGTTTGATATTCTTTAAATAGAATTTAGCACCACTATTTTGCTCAGTAAGTCCTATTATTCTTTTAAAAAACAATTCATTGATAACAAATGTCTCATCTAAAAGTGTAAAATCCAAGTCTTCTGAAAAACGATAATCTTGAAAATAATTTTTCTTTAAACAAGTACCACCTTTGAAAACAAAATTATCAGAAATGTCAGAAAATGAAAACATTGCATTCAAAAAATGTCCAAGAATCCAATTTTTATCAATTACTTCCTCTTCAATCCGTAGCTCTTTTGCAATTTTTTGTATTTCTTTATAAGTCATGTTTTATGAATTTGCTATTTCCAAAATTTCTTCTTCATCCATATTTATAATTAATTTCCATCTGCTATTTAGTTTTCCTTTTCGTTTTTTTTCTATTTCAAATAATGAATAATCTTTATTGATAGTTTGCTGTGCAAAATCAATAAATTTTTCCATATTGGGTTTCTCTAATAATTCGCTAAGAAAAGCAAGCCTTTTTATAACAGACACATTGTTAATAGCTTTGCAATACTTAATTAATTTATTTTGATTTGTTTTTGCCTGATTAAATGCTTTTATTATCTCCTGATACCAGCCGGCTAAATGCGGTAAATCAAAACAGTCAACTATGGTTTTTTCTAAATCTGTAATTTTATATTTATGATTCCCATAGCCAACCGTTTTATATCCTGTAATTTTTCTACTATTTACTTTAATGAATTTATATCTCGAACCATTAATTGTAATTTCTTCGTTCTTCCTTTTAGCAGTTTGTACAAAAACAACATTTACAAATTGTTCGGTAATTCCATGATAATTCAAAGCAGACCAATAAGCAATACCTCCATCAGGAGCCAAGAAATTTGCAATAACAAAAGAATCTATAAAGCCACTTCTAATATATTTCCCTCTTTCTAACTTAATAATTAATCCCGAACGGCTTAGAGTTCTAATTGCTTGATGAATTTTTTTAACGGCAAGCCTATTAGTGTCTTTTATCATTTGTACACTAAAAATATCATAACCATATTCATCTAATATATCTATAAATTGCTTTTGTAAATCAGTCATTGTATAATTAGATTTTATATTGTGTAAAAACGCAAAGATAAGAATTAATTTTACAATAATGTAAAATCAATAATGTCTTTTTGGTATTAATGGTAAAATTATGTGTTATATTGTATAAAAATGCATGTATAGTACTTTTTTTACCACGAGAAAAACAACATAGTGAATTGAATATCATAGACATAAAATTTATTCTGTAAATCGAAGCTATAATTCAAATATCGAACAATTTTCAGGTAAATTTTCCACTTCAACATTATTGCTGTTAAAATAAATTTCGCATTTTGAGATTTCATCTTTGTGCTTGTCTAACTCAGCTTTTACAGCCGACAAGTCAAAATAGCGCTTACCATCATCTTTTTTATTTTCAATTTTTACCATTTCTGTAAAATTGGGAAGAACTAATCTTGAACCTTCATTTAATTCAACATAGAAAAGCATTTCGTTTTCTGTTCCTGCTTTAGCAGCAGAATCATAATAAGTAGCACCTTTTCGTAAGCCTTCTTTTAGTAAATCAATATCTTTTTCCGACAGGGTTTGTGTTCCTCCCTGTCCGTGTTTTGCAATCTCTTCAATATTTTTTGGATTTATTGAAAAATGATGCACGTAGTGTCCTTCTTCTAATTTTGATTGACGACCGATGGTTGTTTGTTCATTTTTGCTATCCGCATCGGAATTAAATGGTGAAGTTATTTGTTCAGAAAAAATATTTCCTTCGTTCCAAATATTTACACCATGATTTATTTGAACGGGACCATGAATTGATAATGCTATATTTCCACCTTTGGCTTTTTTTGCAAATGTTGAACCAAATAACCGTATGTCAATACAACTCAAAATATCTTTAATTACAATTGATTTTGTATCCTTATGTTTTGCATCCAAATCTTTATGTTCTGGAAATACATTTATATATGCATGATCTAAACTTAAAGGGTTCATTTCCGCATTTAGTCTTTTAAAATAAAACACCTTTTCGTTTGGATAAGCATCTTTCAAATAATTTCTAACTGTATATTTCAATGCTTTATCAGTTGCATAAACCTGTCCGTTAGGCAAAGTACGTGGTTGTCCGCTAAAATCGGCATTATAATTTGAGTTAATTGCTTTTACTACGGCAAAGCCGTAAGCTCTATTTTTAAATTCTGTCATAATTTTTATTTTTTTAGATTTTTATAAATTGTTTTCTTTGTTTTCTTTTTTCTCATATATAACAGGTGTTGCGAAATATCCTGCTAACAATAATCTTTGGTAGTTTTTAAGATTTTCATTGGTTTCAAAAGCAAGTACTTCGCTTGAAAGTTGTTCAAATCTGCCCTTTCCAAAACTTATCTCGTGTTTGTACATATTTACAGCTTGTGCAATTGAATTTTGCAATTGCTCGGCTTTTACTTTTTGAATAAACGGTTCAAGCAAAGCATGAGTTCTTTCGCTTGCTTTACTTTGACTAAGCAAGTAGTATATTATTTGCCCTGCTCCAAAAGCAAAATCTTCGGTAGTTTCAAAATGTTCGTTTTCATTATTAGCTACCTTTTTCATTTTTTCTAATAATTCCGGAATTTTTGATGCCATATTAATTCTATTTAAATTGTTTGTAAAATAATTATATAAACTAAACCATATATTGAGTTTCTCTTTTATTCCTTGCTCAATAAAATATTTTTTATCAAAATTTGTATTTCGCAAATCTCCAATAATGCTATTCCACATTATCTCGTCCCACATCAAACAGTTTATCGCTTGAGTTTTCGATTTGTAGATGTAGTCGTAAAATGCTTTGCGGTATTTTAGTATCATCTGGTAAACGGACTCGCTATTAACATATTTTGGATCAATCTCTCCAAAATAGCTTGCCGAAAAAGCATCTTTCTTTTTATCAATTCTCACAAGAGCATTATTAAATATTGTTTTTACTATTTCCATTTCAAAGTAGAATATATTCTTTATCTCATAATTTCTTTTTAGCTCGTCTTTGCTTTGTTTAATCTCAAAGATATTTTCAATTGTTGGGTATTTGTCATTTTCTTTTAGTGAGTATCGAAATTTTGAGACGAAGTCGAAATCTTCAATTACTAAACCAGAAAAATACAATAAATAGTAATTTTGAAGTACTCTGTCATTCTGATCTCGATACATTTTCTTTAGAATTTGACTATATTTTAAGGTTTTGTCATCTCTAAAAAAACTAATCATTTCATCTGCATTTCTAAATTCATTTTTATCAATGAATAATGGCAATGGATTAGGAAATAATTTACTTTTCTTTAATTCTGAAAACAAGTTAAGTAGTTTTGCTTCTTCACCTGTATATCGATGACTAATACCATCTTTTGATATGCCAGTTTTGTGTTTTAAGAATGTTTTTCCATCAGCAAATGTTGTATAATAATCAATAGCACCATATATTTCATCTTTAGAATTCAAATTGTATTTCTCTTTATTGAAAATATTTTTTTCTAAATATGGTGCGTATGTATTTTCATAAGATTCTATCGCAATGTTTTTAAGGTATATTTTACAATATTCTGTTTCTTTGATTCTATCCCAAAACTTTTTTATTTCTATAAACTTTTTTGGGTTTTGTGAAATCTGGATATCTAGTTTTTCTTTTAGAAACACCTTGAAATTTGCGTGAATTGTTTTGTTTTCTTCTTCTATTTCAAATATTCTCATAGTATTTTCAAAATATTCATCTAATCTGTCTCTTACTACTTCAACCCTCTTAAATTTTATTAATCGTTCATTTTTTATTTTTTGCTCTTTTGCAGGTTTTTTAACTATGCCAAATGTTTCCTTATCATCATCATTAAAATTGAAGTTAAATTCAATTGCAAAAGGTGATGCTGAATGAATTTTTTGTTTTTTGTCAAACTTCTTTTGCTTATTCATTGTTACATAAGTTGAAGCCAAATGATAGGGCACTATCCTTTTAAGGAATTCAGACATATTCTTTCCATCAAAATAATCCCAATCAACACCTTTTTCGCCAGGAAAATTAATTGCATTACCTTCCTCATCCAATTCAACAAAAATGTGCAAACCTTTGCTTGGTTCCAATCCATCTTCAAACACCTTAGGCGAACTTTCCTTTAAGTATTTTGTGTAATTTATTATTTCTTGTATCATAATATTATTTCGTTTCTTTAATAATCATCAAAATTACTCATTCCTTTTGTCAACTTCCGTCAAAATGAAAAATATTTTCAAAACACCTTATTTTTTATTCTCTTATTCAAATAATCTTTAAAATCTGTGGGTGAAATTATTGTTATTTCATCCATTAGTCCTAATGCAAATCGGCCAATTCCCAAATAATTGCATACAAAACTGTCGAAAATATATTTGTGGTTTTTTGTTTCGCTTATATGTTTTTCCGATAAAGGATATTCTTCTATCAGTAAATTTCTTGCCCGCATATTCAGTTCTAACTTTACAGGTATTTTTTTGTCGCTGCTTATCCTAAAACAATCTATATATCCGGGTTTGTGTTGGTTTTCGTGTTCCCAGTGTTTTTCTAAAATTTCTACCTTGTTTATTCTTGAGGTTTTGAAAAGTTTATTTGCTCTTTTTTCAGGCTCATAACACCATATTGAAACAAAATTTGTTGTAAATTTTATTGGTTCTAATATCCTGGTACTAATCGTATTACTATTAGCTGATTTGTAATCAATAATTTTCACCTGTTTTTTTTCAGTAATTGCCTTTGATAGATTGGAAACGGTTTCCGAATTTTCTTTTTTAATTATCGTATCAATAATTCTACCGGAATCGTATAGCGAATACAACTTGCTTATCAGATTGCTTTTCAAAGCATTATTGTCGTCAATAGAATGAATTGCTTTTTGTAAAATGTATGACTCCTCTTCGGAGAATTGTAATAAATCGTGTAGTTCTTTGTATTGTGAATTGTTTTTCTCAATTCTCCAGTATCCGTTTTTGTTCTTTTCAATCACGAGACCTGCATTTCTAAAAGTCTCAATATAACGATAAACAGTACGAGACGAAATATCAAACTTTTTTGAAATTTCATCAATTGCATATCCGAAACTACCGGATAATAGTAGCATTATTTTAATTGTTCTTTCAATTTTTGCCTGATCATTCATTTTTTAAGTGTTTATTCAAACCAACCCCCGGTTTCGTCCATAAATTGCAGGCACTCCTGTAGCGATCCTGTGAAAACTGTAGCCCATTTATCGTTATGTCGTTGCCAGTCAAGCGAATATTCGTTGTCGTAAATCGTAATACGGGCGTATGGAAATTCTGCATATTTGCCATCAATGAGAGGTTTGATGAATTTTGATTCCGGGTCGTCCCATCCAAACTGTTCCACAAGATGATAGAGATAAACTCTTCCTGACTTTACTGCAATTCGGTTTACACTTTTCGAAAGCTTTTCAGATTTTTTTATAAACCTTTCTACTTCGCCGGATATTTTTACCTTTTGATATCTATCCAACTTTTTCGGTTTGAAATTGTCTTTTATCCACATGTCTATTTTTTTTGTTTTTATATTTATTACTACTGGTTGGGGACCATAATATCAAAATTGCCCTTTCCTACACTTCTTCCCAGGATGCTTATTTTTTAATTACATATTTCTTCCACTTCAAACCCAACCAAGTCCTCTAATTCCTCAAACCTTATCCATTCCCTTATAAGCTTCATCTTCTCAACATAAACTTCCTTTTTTATAAACCAGTAAAGCGAAAAATCATCATCACCAAATTCCCAGAAATCATTCTGGTAGTTTCCTTTACCTATCAACGATTCGATTTTCTTTACCAACCCAGGCATAAATGCTTCTTTATCTCCTGCCATTTCCATGGCCAGGTCGAAAGATTCTTCAATGTCCATATCTTTCTTGTGGGTAATAAATCCGTTGCCTGCATAAAAATGTTCTTTTATTTCATTCTTAAACCAGAAACTCTGATAGATGTAATCGTTTTCATTGAAATCACACATATTCATACTTTTAACAAATTAATCAATCACATCCCCGCATCCAAACCCCAGTGCATTCATCGAACCAAATCCTGAGTTCAATCCAATCTCAATCAGTTCCTTTGGTGCAGTAAGTTCAAAGTTAAATAAAAACCCCCGAACCTCCGTTTCGGCATCAGTGTGAGCTTTTATGGTTTGTTTGCGGCTTTTCGGTTCTTTGGTCAAACATTTGAAATCTAATTCATTTGTTTGTATTTCTTTACCATTAATATCTTTTTGTAAGCATACTGCCTGGTATTTATCCAGGAGGTTTTTCAGGAAAAACGCTTTGTACTGCGGGTGTTCGGGCGAAATGTATGTTTCATGTTTTTTGCCTTCCTCGTTCAGAGCAACAACAATTGGCGAAAGGCATTTTATTTTTATACTTTTCCCGTCAGGCAATTCGGTTTTTAATACCTGAATGTTTTCCACTTCCATTTCTATTTGTGAAATACGGTCGCCGATTATTGCTTTTTGATTTTGAAACAAACCAATAATAAATTTTTCGGCAGGCTGCGGTAATTGAAAAGCAACAGTAAGCCAGGCATTCCTCGCCCATATCTCCATACGATCGGATTTAGGAATAGCTTTATATGTGTGTCGGGGAAACCGTAAATTTGAAAAGGTAAAAAGCTTAAAGGTTTTCAAATTTTCAAGCCGGTAACCTTGTTCGTGTAAGAAAGCAGCAAAGTTGCTGTCAGCTTTATCCAAAACCTTATAAATCCAGCTACTCAGCGGATACTGATAATTAAACGGCAGCACCTGCTTTTTGCCCGAAAGCCTGAATTTAATTTCAAATCTCATAACTAAATTTTATATTACAATCTTGATAAAAAATTATTTAGTGCAAGGACTATTTAAGGTTCTTTCATCTCTCAAAATTAACAAAAAAATCCTTTAAATCCTGTAAATCCTGTCCAAAAAAACTCTACAATATTAATAACCCCTTTTGCCAACTTCCGTCATCTTATAAAATTATTTTTTAAAACACTTGATTTTTTCTTTCAAAAATTTTTTCAATGCAGGTGGTTTGAGTATTTCAATATCTTCGCAAAGCCCGAGAACAAAGCGTCCTATGCCGTCAAAGCTGCATACCCAGCCGTCAAACAAATATTTTGTGTCGTTTATTTTTGTTAAGTAATTTTCGGCAAGGGGATATTCTTCAATCAAAAGGTTGTATGCCCGCAAGCTTAGGTGTAATTTAACAGTTATTTTTTCATAACTGCTTATTCGGAATACATCAATATTTCCTTCTTTGTGTTCTTGTTCGTTTTGCCAGTTATTGTCAGTAATATCAACTTTTTTGATTCGTGCTGTTTTAAAAAGTTTATTTGTCCGGCTTTCGGGGTCAAAAGCCCAGATGGTAATATAATTTGCTGTAAAACCAAAAGGTTCAACAAGCCGGTCACGTATCAACGAACTGTGTGCCGATTGATATGCCCGCAAAACAACCTGTTTTTTCTCTTTTATTGATTTTATCAGGTTATGAACATTTTCGGAGTTTTCTTTTTTTACAATGGTTACTGCAACCCTGTCAAAATCATAAAGTGCATAAAGTTTTTTTATAAGGTTGGTTTTTATAATATTAACTTCATCAATTGAGTGAATTGCTTTGCTCAGGATAAATGCTTCTTCTTCGGTAAAGTGCAGCAGTTTGCTGATTTCTTTAAAATAAGGTGATTTTTTATCAACATAATAACGACCTTCAACAGGTTTGGGAATAATAAATCCTGCTTTGCGAAAAGTTTCAATATACCGGTGTGCTGTTCTTGTGGAAATTTCAAATCGTTCGGCAATTTCGCCAACCGAATATTTGATGCCACTTGAAAGGAACATCAAAATTTTAAGCATACGTTCTAATTTAGCTTGATCCATGGGTTAATGAGTGAATGATTGAATGATTGAATGATTGAATGATTGAAGGAATTGGAAATGCTTTTTTAATCATAATATTTCTTTTTTTTATAAGTTGCAATATTAATAAAAATAAATGTCAATATCCGTCAAAAGCTAAATTAATATTTTTGAGTTTAAAGAGGATTAAAAATTAACTCTTTTCTGTCAGATAAATATAGCTAATCTTTATACCATCCCGCAGGTCTGATTTCAAATTTCCATATATCTTTAAAAGGATAAACTAATTCAATTGCTTTATGAGATGGGATATTTTCTATATTACTTTTTAGAAAATCTTTTCTGTCAATAGTGCCGAAAATAAAAAATTCATTAAAATTGAAGTCATTTTCGTTGTCACAAAACATATTACGAAAAATATGTTCTAATTTAGATTTTTTTATAATTATTAAATCACAATCCTGACAATATTTACATTGCAGATTCATAAATAATAGTTTAGATCTTCTAAAGTCAGCAACTAAACAAATCTTCCTGATTTTTGTTTTTTTATCACATTTCGGGCATCTTGTAAAAGCCATATTCTCATATGGATTTAAAGAAAAATAATAACGGGATTTACGTAAATGTATAATTTTTTTTGTTTTAGATTTCATAATTTAAATTTGAAACGCATAAAAATATTTTTACTATAAAATTAATAGAAAACATGCTAATTTTTCCAAAATCTTCCAATAAGACTCTTCCAGGTTCTGCGAACTCTGGAAGGCCTTTTCTGTTTTAACCTTCCAGAGTCTTTCAGACCTGGAAGGTTTTAATAATCAAGAATATCAAACAACCTTTTTACTCCAGTTCCCCTTTTTTAAATACAAATATGACAATCCGCCAAGTAATATGAAATAAACATATTCGGCACACCAGATAATTTCAATTGATTGCTTAAATATAACTGCGCTAAAATAAGTA
>DAOVNY010000161.1 GCA_030630005.1 Bacteroidales bacterium
TTGGGAAGTTTTCATTACCAAATTGCTATTTCAAAGAACTTTATTATATTTGCCATTCGGGGCACATACAAAAGCTATATAAAATTAATAAAGTTGAGAAAAAATTTATTTTTGAATTATGATTACAGAAACAGAAATATTTGAAAAATTGACAGAGCTAAAACCCTTTCTATTAAAAGAATACCAAGTAAAGGAAATTGGTGTTTTTGGTTCTTTTTCAGATAATAGTTATTCCAACGAAAGTGATATTGACATATTAATTGAACTTGAAAGACCAATAGGTTGGAAATTTTTCTCACTTGAAATTTATCTTGAAAAACTTTTTGGGAGAAAAATTGATTTAGTAACAAAAAGTGCATTAAAAAAACAGATAAAAGATATAATCCTCAAGCAAGTTAAATACGTGTGATGAAAGATAACAGAACATATCTGATGTATCTTGAAGATATTCAACTTGCAATGAAAAGAATTGCTGAATATATTTTTGGATATAATTTCATTAAATTCAAACGTGATTATAAAACAGTAGATGCTGTTATTAGAAATTTTGAAATTATTGGAGAAGCTTCAAAAAATTTACCTGATGAATTGAAAGAAAAATACAATCACGTTCCTTGGCAAGAAATGTATTATTTAAGAAATAAAGTTTCACACGAATATTTTGGAATTGACTATGAAATAATTTGGGATTTAGCAAACAACTATTTGCCCATAAACAAAAAGCAAATTGACAAAATAATTGAGAAAGAAAAAATTTAACTTTTCATAATACTTTAAGTACCTTTAAAAAAAACACCATGAACGAAACATGATGTTTTCCGAAAAATTCTATTTTCTCTATTTCAAAAAATCATCAAAATATTGTACAATCTTTTTATAAAGATGAATTCTGTCTTTTCCTCTGACATTATGACCATGTCCGGGATATACAAAATAATCAAGTAAAACTCCTTCATCAACACATTTCTTGACAAAAGAAAGACTGTTTTGCCAAACTACAGTCGGGTCATTAGTTCCATGAATTATCAGCAATCTGTCATTTAGGTCTTTTGCATAATTCAGCAGGCAGGCATTTTTGTATCCGTCAGGATTACTTTCAGGGGTATCCATATATCTTTCACTGTACATCACTTCATAATATTTCCAGTCGATTACAGGTCCGCCTGCCACGCCGGCTTTAAAAACACCCGGATTCTTCAAAAGCATTGAAGCCGTCATAAAACCTCCGTAACTCCATCCATTCACACCAGTTCTTTCAGCATCAACAAAAGGCAAAGATTTTAAATATTCAACACCTTTCATCTGATCCTCAAGTTCAACTGTGCCTACATTCCTGAAAATAGAACTTTCAAATTCAAAACCCCGGTTTGCTGAGCCTCTGTTATCAAGGGTAAAAACAACATAACCCTGCTGTGCTAAATAATTCAAATATAATCCGGCACCTCCAAGCCACGAATTTGTGATCATTTGCGCATGAGGTCCACCATAAACATAAATTATTACAGGATATTTTTTATCAGGATCAAAATCCATCGGCTTTATCAATCGACAATAAAGCTCATCATCAGTATCATTTTTAATGGTAAAAACATCCATCTCGCCAAGATTATAATCTTTTAAAGGGTCAGAATCTTCGAGTAAAATCTGTTTGGTTTTTCCTTTTGAATCAAGAATACTGTACTCTCTCGTAACATCAAGGCTGCTATAAATATCTATCAGATATTTCCTGCTTTTACTGAAAGAAGCATGATGAGTCCCTTCCGCCTGACTGATTTTAACGATTTTTCCGGTTTTCAAATCAACAGAGTAAATATTGTTTTCAAGAGGGCTTTCTTTTGTTGAAGAAAAATATACATGCTTTTCATTTTTATCAAATCCAATTAATCCGGTAACTACCCAATCGCCTTTTGTAAGCTGTTTGATTAACTTTCCATCTGTGTTAAGCAAATACAAATGATCATATCTATCTCTTTCGCTAAACCAAATAAATTGATCGCTTTTGGTTTTTAGAAAAGTCATTCCGTTTTCAGGCTCAACATATTTTTTGCTTTTTTCTTCAAACAGAGTTTTGACAAATTCACCTGTTTTTACTTCATATTGATTTAGTTTAAGATGATTTTGATCGCGGTTTAAAACGGCGATATAAATATATTTTTCCTCCGGTCCCCAACTAATGTTAGTCAGGTACTGTTCCGCCGGCTCTCCGGTTTTCACAAATATTGTTTCGTTTGTTTTAATATCATAAATACCAAGAGTTACCTCATGGCTTGTCATCCCTGCCATTGGATATTTCTCATTATCTAATTCGGCTATTCTTTTGCTGATGTCAACCAAAGGATAATCTGTAACCATAGTTTCATCCATTCTGTAAAAGGCAAGATAATTCCCTTTCGGGGACCAGAAAGTTCCTTTATGAATTCCAAATTCATTGCGATGAACGGATTGTCCATTAACTATGCCTTTATCCTCATCATTGGTAATTTGAATTTGAATAGTATCCAAAGCAATAAATAAATTATTGTCGATTGTATAAGCTATTCCAAAGTTATTTTCTTCAAGGTCTTTATTTGCAGCTTTTTCATCTGTTTCATTAATAAGCTTTACAGATGTATTTTCAATATCAAATAGAAGCAATTTATTTTTTTGATAAAATCGAAACGAATTATTATCTACCCAACTTATTCCGGGAAAACCTTTAATTGAATCAGCTTCAATTTTGGTGAGAGCAGTATTAATTTGGTCAACACTTAAAATTGTATCTCTTTTTATTGAAGTTGCCCATCCTGAAATTAATTTATTATTGTCAACATAAGAAAACTGATTTTTATCACCAATCCATTTTATTTGTTTTATTGATGAAGGATAAATTTCAGGATTCATCCAAACCGCATCTTTAAGAGTTAATAATTTCTCTTGCGAAAAAGATGAATAACCAAGGCATATTGCCAAAAAAACTAATACTGAATATTTTAATATTTTTTTCATTCGTTTATATTTTTGTAAAATTTGATGCAATTTTAAGGATATTTCCTGAGGAAAGAGGTAAAATGAGAATAAAAAATATTTTCAATACAATTTTTCCCACATTTTTTTTAGATTTAATTTTTTCTCTATCTTGCAGAAATATCAAGTCTTTTCAATCATTAATTTATTTTTAATGATGATAAATTGCAAACTAGTTCAAAAAAAGCGGTCACCTTTTTATCATTTCTGGAATAAACATATATAGGCATGTTAAAAATAATTTTAAAAAAACACTAACCTTTTGTTCAAAAAAGGTATTAATATATAGAACTACTTTTATATTATTTATGCATATTTTAGATTCTCACAATGATAATTCTTCTAAATGTAGAGAGAGAGTTATAAACAACTAAATTTTCTTTACCGTTTTATAATATTCTTTACCTCTGTTACAAATTGTTTTTTCCCACAAATTAAACATCTCTTTTTTGAAAAGAGTAAAAATTATTTGAGTTTTTCATTAAACAATCACAAAGGATATAATCATTTAACTTGTTGCACAATAAAATACATATTTCTAATTTGTAAGAATAAATTTATAAAAACAAAGCTGCTTCAATTAAGTTGGTGTTTTGGAGTGGCGGGATATTAAAAATATACTTTCCGGCAAAAAGATACAACCGACAAAACTTTTCAGTTTACGCCAAAAACTACACGGTGTTTACTCCATCCGTGAGAGAAAATTGGAGGGAAAATTATTCTTATTATTTTATTAACCAAAAAAAATCAAATTATTTGCATTTGGTATTATAAGTCTTATTTTAGTTGTTAGCTGTCAAAAAGAAACAAACCAACTAACTGAACTTAAAACACCAAACCCAGTTGATATGAATCAAAACGATTATTCTTTTATTAATGGTAGGATTATTTTTAATGACTCAATTGCTTTTAATAAGCATTTGCAATGGATTTTTGAAAATCAAAATCAACCAGAATTAATAAAGCAGTTTAACATTAACTTGGGTTTAATATCCATGATGTCTATTTACGAAATAGGGATAAATATTTATAACGAAAATGATTTTAATAAATATTATCTATTACACCCAAATGTTTTTTATCCGATAGAAGTTGAATCATCTGTTCTATATGAGCTATCTGCACCATCTGTTTTTGCTTATATTGCTAATGAAAATGGCATCTATCAAATTGGGAAAAGCATTTATAGAATTACTTTTAATCATTTATTAGAAATAGAAAATGGTGATGAATCAAAAATCCCAATATTGTTAATGCCGGTAAAGGATATTTCTGATAATAATATTATAATTTCAGAAACACATGATAATTTTACCAAAGGACAATATAGTTATAAAACCTCCTATTTTACAAGTACTAAAAGAATTGTTGCCAGATTATATAAAAATAATATTGGTGGTGCGGATTATTATGATGCTCGCACAACTAGTCAAAGAAAAATATTTGGTGTATGGTGGCAAAGACAAATTACTCAAATAGGAGTTGATTGGAATCAGGGATATGCGAAATATTATTCATGGAATAATCCTTGTACAATCAATGCACAAACAAACTCACTTTCAAACAAAGCTAATATACAAAGGACAGTATTTATTGCTCATTATTCAGTAGATCACAGTCAAAGTTCTTGTTTGGCAAAACATTATGGAAAGGATGGAACTACAACCAAACAGATCACAAATAATCAAATATTTCCATAAATATATATTCAAATAGTAAAACCAACGGAAATAGCCGTTGGTTTTACTAAAATTAATTATTTTCATAAAAAATTTCAATACATGAAAAATCCTCCAAAAATATTGTTAGTAATTATATTGATAACAATTTCAACTTTTTGCTTTTCTCAAAAAGAAAAACAAGATAATTTTTTGCCAAATTTCAAGCATAATATAGGGATTCAATTTAATCCGTTTCTTGATGGGGATTTATTTAGAAATTATACTCAACAATATGTAATCGCAATAAGATATGGACTAAAACATCCATCAGGATTTTCTTTTGGACCGGAATTATCAGGCAGCTACGTTCACCATCCTGTTTCTAATTCATATTCTATCAATTATGGAATATTTTGTCGCTATACATTTTTAAGAAGAAAAAAGGTATCACCATTTATTGAAGCAAGTGGGTATTTTCAAACCAATAGAACAAAAATTACTGATGAAACTCATATAATTGATGGACAAAATATATTTAAAAATCATAAACTTAGTTATTATATGTCTCCGGGTGTAACGATTTATATATTAAAAAATATTGTTAGTTTTGATTTTTTACTTAAATTCTCGACTGACAAATTTGTTAACGGTAAAAATTTTGTACCAAGTTTCAGAATCAATTATCATTTTTAATTTAAATATACAATGAAAAAAATCCTTGCAACAGTTTCTGTAGTTTTGTTGTTGTTTGTTATTGTTTTTTATTCTTGTACAAAAGAAGTGAATATTGAAATACCAAA
>DAOVNY010000055.1 GCA_030630005.1 Bacteroidales bacterium
GCAAATCCTCCAGATTTTTAAAATCTGGAGGATTTTTTCTGATTCAACAAATGCTTTGGCTTTATCAAAAATTACATTATTTTATTTGTATTCTCAATAAATCTCAAAACCTCACTTTTCCCTAAAGTTAAAGTAGCTGAAGTAATAAACATCTGAGGTAATTCTTCCCATTTTTGTAATAAGAAATTTTTGTAATTATCAATATTTTGTTGTAGTTGATTTTTCTTTAACTTATCTGTTTTTGTAAATACAATAACAAAAGGAAGTTGGTTCACACCAAGCCATTCAATAAAATCAATATCAGATTTCTGAGGTTCGTGACGGGAGTCGATTAAAATAAAAGTGCATAATAAATTCGTTCTTTTGATAAGATATTTATGTATCATTTCACCCCACTTTTCTCTTTCACTTTTCGATCGTTTTGCAAAACCATATCCGGGCAAATCAACAAGATACCATGATTTATTTATCAAAAAATGATTTATGAGTTGGGTTTTTCCCGGTGCTCCGGAAATTTTTGCTAATTTCTTCCTTCCCGAAAGCATATTTATCAATGAGGATTTTCCAACATTAGATCTCCCGATAAAAGCATATTCGGGCATATCGGCTTTAGGACAACTTTTTACATCAGTATTACTTATAATAAATTTAGCACTTTTGATTATCATAAATTTATTTTTTATATGTTGAAAAATGCCTGTCTTTTTTGATATCATAAATATCATTAATGGTTACAATAATACCGGTTTCTTCAACACCACCGAAGCTTTCATTTACAGATGTTCCAAAACTTTTCATTGTGGATGAAAGGTTCATATAGGCATTCATTAAAGGAGGAATTTGTTCATTTAAACCTCTTACTTTTTGTACTAATATTTTATAATTTTCACTATAATTACAACCTGTAAAAATATTTTTCAAAATTTTTGTTTCAGTAGTTAATTTTAATGGCTCTTTTGGATAAACAAGTTTTTCTTTATCAGGAAAATATTTATTCAAGAAAAATAACAAAATATCACGTGCAAGCGAATCGTAATGCGGATACATAGTAACTTTTCCGAAAAGATATTTAATATCGGGATTGTCAATGATTATTGCTCCCAATCCATCCCAAATATTATCAAGAGAATACATTCCTTTGCGGATGTTATTTAATGGTTGATAAAATGGTTGAACAAAAGATCTTCCAAGTTCAATAGTATATTTCAGATAATTTTTTTTGAATTTTTCTGATATATGAAATAATTTTGAAGTTGGGGATTTAATATTTTCATTTTTTGAATCAAATAGATCTTTTCCGTGAATAAATCTGTATCCACCTATAATTTCTTTATCTATGGGATTCCAGACTATCAGTTGTTTAAAAGGTTTATCCGAAGTGTCATAATCATCAATATCACAACTTTTTCCTGTACCCCCACCTGCATCTCTGAAAGTAATTTCCCTTAATCGCCCTATTTCTTTAATCAGATGAGGCGAATCTTCATAAGAAAAAATATAAATTTTATTATTCCCGTTGTTGGTATCTCTAACAAATTTTTCATCGGTTAGTTCTTTTTCCAATAATTCTTTATTTATTGGTAAAATGATAGTTTCCATAAATAATTTTAATTTTTTTGTGAATTATTCTTGTACCATTGTTCAAAAGACAATTCATTATCTTTATCCAACTCATAAACATAATCTCTTAATAAATTTGCCCACTTAACATCAGTATTTCTCTTATCAAAGAAATTTATATTGACAGGCTTGCCAAAAGTAATAATAATTGATTGATTTTTTTGTTTAAACATTTCATCAGCAAGAAACAACATTTCGATGTTTGATTTTATTCGTAAAAAACTCCTCAAATTTGCTAAATTATAAAAGAAGTTAGTGTTTCTTCCATTAATATGAACCGGAATAATATCTCTTTTAAAACGTCGGGATTTTGACAAAAAAGTCTTTTTCCAGTCCAGATCTTTAATAATACCTTTCTGTTTTCGCGACACTAATCCGGCAGGAAAATAGAGTATAATAACATCAGAAGCAAATGTATCATTAATGATCTTTATATTTTCAGCATTGCTGCCATGCTTATTAATCGGTATAAACAAAGATCTTAAATTTGGAATAGTCATCAAAATATCATTTCCAGGGACAACAATATCATTCCAATATTTATTAACAGTACTCATCAGAGCCAATCCATCGAGTCCTCCCAAAGGATGATTTGACGCTATGGTGTATCTTCCTTCCTTATGTAAATTTTTCTCTCCTCTAATTTCAATATTTACTTTAAAATGCCTTAATACAGCACCAACAAAATCAATTCCTAAATAATCACGATTTTTATAAAGTTCTGCATTTATTTCTTTTTGGTGAACAATTCTTTTAATAAAATTCAATATAAATTTAGGAAGCACTTTAAATAATGACGGATTCTTACTTTTGAAAACCTTATCAATATCAATAAAACTCTTTCCTATCTTTTCTATTTTGTCATTTGTCATTTCTTTGAGTATTTAAAATCTCAATTATTTACAAATTTATAGATAATTGAGATTATTTCTGTAATTGTTTTTTATTTTTTTTGAAATTAATTAGGTTTGATGATATAAATGCTTTTTTAATAAAACAAAAATTAAGATTACTAACCTAAAAAAGGTTAGCAACCTATTGAGAAAATTTTTTAAAACAAGCTTTTGTTAAAAAGTTTTTTTTAGCATAAAATCCATTCCTAAATCTTATCTTATCAGTAACTTAGATTATCATCAATAATATTTCTTTAAAAAAATGTAACTTTTTATTAACAATGTGGTAAAAAGTGGTATAATGTGGTAAATATTTTTATACATTTACACCAAAATTCATCAAACATTGTTAAACATTATTGGTACATACGAATGCAAAGCAGATGTTAAGGGACGACTGATGTTTCCCGTAGCATTCAAGAATCAATTGGCTGCCGTATTAAATCAGGGTTTTGTAATAAAACGAAGCATTTTTGAAAAATGCCTTGAATTATATCCGGCAACTGAGTGGGAAAATGAAAGCACCAGAATCAATAAGCTTAACAGGTTTAAAAAGAAAAATGTTGATTTTATCAGAAAGTTTATGTCCGGAGTTAAATCGGTAAAACTTGATGGTACCGGCAGACTGCTTATACCAAGGGATTTGATAAATTATGGTGGAATTAAAAACGAAATAGTATTAGCGTCAGTTGTAAACAAAATTGAAATTTGGGACAAAGCACAATATGAACAAGCAGTGGATTATGATCCGGACGAATTTGGTGATCTTGCCGAAGAAGTTATGGGTGATACTGACACTGAAACAACTGAATAAAAACTAATGTACCACAGACCCGTTTTATTAAACGAAAGCATAAACGGATTAGCCATTAAACCTGATGGCGTCTATGTTGACGTAACCTTTGGCGGTGGTGGACATTCCGCAGAAATCCTCAAGCAATTAAGCAGTGGCAAATTAGTAGCATTCGACCAGGATGATGATGCTATGAATAACAAATTTGATGATGAGAGATTCATTTTTGTGAATTCAAATTTCATTTTCCTGAAAAACTTTCTGATGTTTTATAAAGTTATGCCGGTTGACGGAATACTCGCTGATTTGGGCATTTCATCATATCAGATTGATGAACCAAGCAGAGGTTTTTCAACAAGGTTTGATGGAGCATTGGATATGAGAATGAATAATAATATTGACTTGGATGCCGGAAAAGTCATTAATAATTATTCGGAAAATGAATTAAAAGAAATTTTCAGCAAATACGGAGAGATAAGAAATTCGGGGAAACTCGCCTCAGTGCTAATTAACAAAAGAAAGGAAAAAAGAATAACAACAACCGAAGAACTGAAAAATGCAATCAGGTCGTGTGTTATTAAAAAAAATGAAAATAAATATTTCGCACAGGTTTTTCAGGCAATACGGATAGAAGTAAACGATGAACTCGGTGCTTTGAAAAAATTTTTAAAAGAAACTGCAAATGTTTTAAAACCCGGCGGAAGATTAGTTGTGATATCATATCATTCGCTGGAAGACAGACTTGTAAAGAATTTTATGAAATCGGGAAATTTTAAAGGAGAGATAAAAAAGGATTTTTACGGAAATCCACAAATTGATTTTAAACTGATAAATAAAAAACCAATAATACCTGACGAAGCAGAAATAAAAGTGAACAAAAGAGCAAGAAGTGCAAAACTCAGAATAGCAGAAAAATTATAAACAAATGACAAGTCAGAGAAATAAATTCATAGAAACGGAAAAGAAAAAGTTCTTTCAGAAGGGAGAAGAAAGTGCTTTTGAAAAATCTTTTCTTGATATTATGGGAGGAAGGGTTCTTTCGAGAAACAACACAAGAAAATTTCTTCCTTTCCTGTTTTTTCTTGCTTTGCTTGCAGTAATATATATCGGAAATACTTTTTACGCTGAGAAAAAAATCCGAGAAACAAATGAGCTAAAAAAAGAACTTAAAGAACTAAGGTATGACTACATAACCTCAAAGTCGGAATTAATGTTTCGCAGCAAGCAATCAGAAATCGCTAAAATGTTAAGCCCAACAGGAATAAAAGAATCAAAAGAACCTCCACGGAAAATTAATCCTGTGGAAGGAAAATGATAAAATGATTAAATGCGTAAATGATTAAATGATAGTAGTACGATAATAAAAAAGAAACAGAAAACAGATAGAAACAAATGGATATCAAAAAAGACATATTATGGAGAGTATATCTGGTGTACTTGCTTATTTTGATATTTGCTTTTGCAATAATTGGTAAAATCATTTTTATTCAGCTTAGGGAAGGACCGGAACTGCTAAAAAAAGTACAGCAACAGGATTTGAAATATGTTGATATTGATGCTGTTCGCGGGAATATTTATGCAGATGATGAAAGTTTATTTGCAACTTCTATCCCTATTTTTGATATCCGTATGGATGTTGATTGTGAAAATATTTCGGATAAATATTTTGATGAAAAAATTGATTCACTGGCATATTGTTTATCTCATCTTTTTAAAAATAAAACTCCTTACCAATATAAAAAAAATCTGAAAAAAGCCCGCGACAACGGAAACCGTTACTATCTGATAAAAAGAAAAGTAACTTATTCGGAACTTAAAAAACTCAGGAAATTCCCCATCTTCCGAAAAGGTAAATATAAAGGGGGGCTAATTGCTATTCCAAGAACAAAAAGGATAATGCCATTTAAAAACCTTGCCCGAAGAACCATTGGTTATGAGAACAAAGAAAACAATATCTATGTAGGACTCGAAGGTGCTTTCTCCGAATATTTGACAGGAATATCCGGAAAGCAATTAATGAGACGAATCGGCAACGGCGACTGGAGACCTGTTGCTGATGAAAACTCAATTGAACCAAAAGACGGAAAAAACATTGTAAGCAGTATTGATATAAATATTCAGGATGTTGCTGAAAGTGCTTTACATCAACACTTAATTGATCACAAAGCATTTCAGGGATGTGCAATTTTAATGGAAGTTGAAACCGGCTATATTAAAGCTATTGTAAATCTACGCTACGACTCAACTTCAAAAACTTACAAAGAATCATATAATTATGCCATCTCCGAAAGGTTTGAACCCGGATCTACTTTTAAGCTGGCATCAATGATGGCAGTACTTGAAGATGGGAAAATAAAACTTACCGATACAATTGACATTGGAAAAGGATGGACGGTTTATCATAACAAAACCTTAAAAGATGTTCATAATATCAGAGATGGTAAAATAACTATCAGAGAAGCATTTGAAAAATCCTCGAATGTAGGTATCTCAAAAATAATCCATACTGCTTATAAAGATAATCCGGATAAATTTTCTGATCATTTGTATGACTTCAAATTAAATGAGAAACTGAATATAAAAATTGAAGGTGAAAGAAATCCTGTTATTAAACATCCAAAAAACAGACAAAGCTGGTACGGAACAACACTTCCGTGGATGTCGGTAGGTTACGAAATACTTTTAACCCCACTTCAGATACTTACTTTTTATAATGCTGTTGCCAATAACGGTAAAATGATGAAACCTCAATTCGTTAAAAGAATTCAGAAAGCAGGAAAAACTATTAAGACTTTTGAACCGGTAGTCAGGCATAAATCCATTTGTTCTCAGAAAACCATAGATTCATTAAAATCGCTACTTGAAGGAGTTGTGTTACGCGGAACAGCTCAACGACTAAAAAACAGTATTTATCAGATAGCAGGAAAAACCGGAACTGCACAAATCGCAGAAGATAAGCGCGGCTATATTAAAGGACTTTATAATTCTTCTTTTGCCGGATATTTTCCTGCAGACAATCCGAAGTATTCCTGTATTGTAACAGTAAACAAACCAACCGCAGGACGGTATTATGGCAGTTCGGTAGCAGCACCGGTATTTAAAGAAATTGCCGATAAAGTTTATGCTACTCAGTTGAATATTAATATGCAAAAAGAAAGCGAAAACGAAAAAGTTAAGCTTCCACTTTTCGCAAGCGGATACACAAAAGATATTGAAACAGTAATTAGTGAATTAAATATCCAAATTGATTCTAACTATATAAGTACTGATTATGCGGTAAGCTTGCCGGGAGAAAATTTAGCAAAACTCGGACAAAAAATAATTAAGCCTGAATTGATACCAAATGTAAAAGGAATGGGCGCCAGAGATGCCGTATATCTTCTCGAAAGTCTCGGACTAAAAACAATTATAAGCGGAAAAGGCAAAGTAAAATATCAATCAATAAAACCCGGAGAATCATTAAAGAAATACAAAGCAATAAAAATTGAATTATCAATATAAAAATTAATTGAAGAAATTAAAAGAAATATTAAAGAACATTGAAATTGTCAGTATTACAGGGACTGAGAATATTAAGATCAATTCTGTGAATTTTGATTCAAGAAAAACAGGATCAGGTGATCTTTTTGTGGCAGTAAGAGGAACTCAGGTTGACGGACATATATTTATTGATCAGGTAATTGAAAATGGAGCAGTTGCAGTTGTTTGCGAAGAAATCCCAAAAAATCTGAAAAAAAATGTTACTTACATAATTGTCAAAGACAGCAAATATGCTCTTGGCTTTATTTGTTCTAATTATTTTGATAATCCTTCATCCAAATTAAAACTTATAGGTGTAACCGGAACAAATGGCAAAACTACTGTCGTAACTTTACTTCATAATTTATTTACAAAACTGGGCTACCACTGCGGATTACTTTCAACAATAGAAAACAAAATAGGAGAAATTGTAATTTCATCAACTCACACTACTCCCGATGCTTTTCAAATCAATAAGCTTTTAAGCAAAATGGCAGAAGAAGGCTGCTCGCATTGTTTTATGGAAGTAAGCTCTCACGCTATTGACCAAAACAGAATAGCCGGATTGGATTTTACAGGAGCCGTTTTTACAAATATCACACACGATCATCTCGACTATCACAAAACTTTTGATTTATATCTTAAATCAAAGAAAAAATTCTTTGACGAATTATGCGATAAGGCTTTTGCTCTCAGCAATATTGATGATAAAAACGGGCAGTTTGTTCTTCAAAACACTAAAGCACTTAAAAAAACTTACAGTTTAAAAAAGTCTTCCGATTACAAAACAAAAATTATTGAAAATCAAATTGAGGGATTGCAACTTAACATTAACAACAAAGATGTTTGGTTCAAACTTATAGGCGAATTTAATGCCTACAATATTATATCTGTCTTTGCGACAGCAGTTTTACTTGGTGAAAATGAAGCAGAAGTATTACAAAGTTTAAGTGAAATTGAAGGTCCGGAGGGAAGGTTTGAATACATCAAATCATCAAATCAAATATTGGGTATTGTTGATTATGCCCACACTCCCGATGCTTTAGAAAATATTCTGAAAACAATTTCTGCAATAAGAAAAAACTATGAAAGAATTATAACGGTATGTGGCGCAGGAGGAGACCGTGATAAAAGAAAACGGTCGTTGATGGGAAAAATAGCAACTCGTTTGAGTGATAAAGTCATTTTGACCTCCGATAATCCACGTTCGGAAAATCCCGAAAAAATCATTGAAGAAATGAAAGAAAGCTTTGATACAGAAGATAAAATAAAAACTTTATCAATAACAAATCGCAAAGAAGCTATCAAAACCGCTTGTGCTCTGGCTCAACCCGGCGACATAATATTAGTGGCAGGAAAAGGTCATGAAAAATATCAGGAGATAAAAGGAATTAAATATCCATTTAATGACAAACAGATTTTAAAAGACATTTTAACAAAACGATAAAAACAAAGAAAAATGTTCTATTATATTTTTGAATATCTAGAAAAAGTATATGATTTTCCCGGAGCAGGGGTGTTTCAGTACATCTCGTTCAGGGCAGCTATGGCAGTTATTACATCACTCATCATTACCTTACTGCTCGGAAAAAAGATCATTAATTATCTTATAAAAAAACAAGTAGGAGAATCTGTAAGAGACCTGGGACTTAACGGGCAGCTCGAAAAAGAAGGCACACCAACAATGGGTGGACTGATAATTCTTGGAGCTATTCTGATACCAACTTTTCTTTTTGCAAAACTTGATAATATTTATATCATTTTAATGATATTCACCACAGTCTGGCTCGGATTGATAGGCTTTGTGGATGATTATATCAAAGTCTTTAAAAAGGATAAAAAAGGGCTTGCCGGAAAATTCAAGATAGCAGGACAGATAATTTTAGGGCTTGTAGTTGGATTTACAATGTATTTTAATGATTCAATAGTAATACGTGAAAAAGCTGTTGTTAATAAAATTAATATTGAAGATGTTATTGTAAATAATGATAGCCCAAAAGCAGTTCATTTATTTTCGGAAGAGCCGGTCAAATCCACAAAAACTACAATTCCATTTGTAAAAAATAATGAATTTGATTATTCGATATTGCTTTCGTGGCTTGGTGGTAATTACAAAAAATGGGCATTTTTAATATTTATCCCAATTATCATTTTAATAATTACGGCTGTTTCAAACAGTGCAAATCTCACCGACGGGATGGATGGACTTGCAACCGGAACTTCGGCTATCATTGGTGCTACACTCGGTATTTTAGCGTGGGTTTCGGGTAATATCATTTTTGCCAACTATCTTAACATTATGTACATTCCGAATACGGGTGAACTAACCATATTTGTGAGTGCATTTGTAGGAGCCGCAATAGGATTTTTATGGTACAACTCATATCCTGCACAAATTTTTATGGGCGATACAGGCAGTCTCACTATGGGAGGTATTATCGCTGTTTTTGCAATTTTGATCCGTAAAGAATTACTTATCCCAATCTTGTGCGGCATCTTCCTTGCCGAAAGCATATCAGTAATAATGCAAGTCAGTTATTTCAAATATTCAAAAAGAAAATACGGACAAGGAAAACGAATTTTTAAAATGTCGCCATTGCACCATCATTTTCAGGTGCTTGGTTATCCTGAACCCAAAATAGTTTTAAGATTTTTTATTGTAGGGTTATTCCTGGCAATATCAACCATTATAACATTAAAATTAAGATAAAAAATGAAACCAAAAATAGTAGTTCTTGGTGCTGGAGAAAGCGGAGCAGGGGCTGCAATATTAGCAAAAAAAAAGGGCTACAAAGTTTTTGTTTCAGATAAAGGAAAAATAAGTCAAAAATATAAAAACGTTCTTTCACAATTTGAAATTGATTATGAAGAAGAAAAGCATACGGAATCGAAAATTTTAAATGTTGATGAAGTTATCAAAAGTCCGGGAATACCCGACACTGTGAACATCATCAAATCATTAAAAGAAAAAAATATTCCGGTCATTTCCGAAATAGAATTTGCAAGTCGATTTACAAATGCAAAAATGATTTGCATAAGCGGAAGCAACGGAAAAACGACGACTACACTTCTAACATACCACATTTTAAAAAGTGCAGGACTTAATGTGGGTTTGGCAGGAAATGTAGGAAAAAGTTTTGCAATGCAGGTAGCTTCCAAGGAATTTGACTTTTATGTTTTGGAACTCAGTAGTTTTCAGCTTGACGGAATGTTTGATTTTAAAGCTGACATTGCGATTTTGATGAATATAACACCTGATCATTTAGACAGATATGAAAATGATTTCAGAAAGTATATCGATTCAAAATTCCGCATCACACAAAATCAAACCAAAGATGATGACTTTATCTATTGTGCTGATGATAAAACCATTGTAAATGAAATTAAGAAAAGAAATATTCCAGCTAAAAAACACTCTTTTTCATTGATAAAAAAGCCTGATCATGAGGGCTATATTTCAGAAAACAATTTAATAATAAAAATAAAACCAAATATTTTAAAAATGACACTTGAAGAATTAGCATTACAAGGAAAACACAATCTCTACAATTCAATGGCAGCAGGGATTGGATCAAAATTAATTGGAATAAGAAAAGATACAATTAAAAAATGTCTTACTGATTTTCAGAATGTAGAGCATAGGCTCGAACATGTTGCCACTATACATGGTATAGAATTTATTAACGACTCAAAAGCAACCAATGTAAATTCAACCTGGTATGCCTTAGAAAGCATGAACAATCCTGTAATATGGATTGCAGGAGGAATAGATAAAGGCAACGATTATTCGCTTTTGAAAAATATTGTAAGACAAAAAGTTAAAGCAATAGTCTGCTTGGGTGTTGACAACACAAAAATACATGATTTTTTTGCCGATGATGTAGAAATAATTGTGGACACCGGTTCTGCATCAGAGGCAGTACGTACGGCATTTAATCTCAGCGAACATGGTGATTCGGTATTATTATCACCGTCATGCGCCAGTTTCGACCTTTTCAATAATTATGAAGACAAGGGGGAGAAGTTTAAAAAAGCTGTAAATAATCTTTGATTTATTGGTTCTATTTTAATTAATGATGAAATGATAAAATGAATAACTGATAATTCGTAAAAACATAAGTAAAACAGTATCATGTCTGGATTTTTAAAAAACATAAAAGGTGATAAAGTAATCTGGTTAGTAGTAATTATCCTGTCAATTTTCTCACTACTTACTGTTTACAGTTCAACAGGTACGCTTTCATATAAATATCAATCCGGAAATACGGAATATTATATGATCAAGCACTTTTTGATACTTATTTTTGGTTTCGCACTTATGTATTTTGCACATTTAATAAAATACACAAATTATTCAAGAATATTCCAAATAGCCTTGTACATTGCCATTCCTTTGCTTATACTAACATTAATTATTGGTTTAAGTTTACACGAAGCCAAAAGATATTTACCTCTTCCATTTAATTTAAGTTTTCAAACATCCGATCTTGCAAAACTCACTTTGATAATGTATCTTGCCCGCTTATTAACAAAAAAGCAGGAGGAGATCAAAGATTTTAAATCAGCATTTATTCCATTGATGGTGCCTGTTTTAATAGTCTGTGCATTAATTCTTCCGGCGAATTTCTCAACCGCTGCAATGCTTTTCTTTACATCTTTGATACTAATGTTTATAGGACGAGTTAAGTTAAAATATTTATTTTCCCTTATCGGGATAAGTTTGGGGATATTGATAATTTTTCTTGTTATTCTTTACAATCTGCCGGGCGAAAAACAAGGACGGTTATGGACATGGAAACATAGAGTAGAACAATTTGTCAACAACGATGGAGAAGATGTTTATCAGGTAGAGCAATCGAAAATAGCGATTGCTTCCGGTGGATTGATAGGAAAAGGACCCGGTAACAGCACTCAAAGGAATTTCCTCCCTCACCCCTATTCCGATTTTATTTTTTCAATTATTGTTGAAGAATATGGTTTGGCAGGTGGAGGATTTATAGTCTTATTATATATGGTATTGTTTTTCAGAGCAGTAAAAATAATAACAAAAATCCCGAGGAACTTCGGGGCTTTTCTAACATTTGGAGTGAGTTTCAGCCTTGTTTTCCAGGCGATGATAAATATGGGTGTAGCTGTAAACTTATTACCTGTGACCGGACAACCCTTGCCATTAGTTAGTATGGGCGGAACTTCAATTTGGTTTACAAGTCTTTCAATTGGAATTATTTTAAGTGTAAGTAAAGAAGTTGGAAAAGATAAACAAATCAACGAAATAAATTATGCACAAGCGTAAGTATAAAATAATAATAAGCGGAGGAGGAACGGGAGGTCATATTTTTCCGGCTATTGCTATTGCCCAAGCATTACAGAAAAAAATCAATGTGCTTGAAATACTTTTTATCGGAGCAAAAGGAAGGATGGAAATGACAAAAGTACCTGAAGCGGGATATTCGATAAAAGGTCTTTGGATTAGCGGATTGCAACGAAATCTGACAATAAAGAATTTTCTTTTCCCTGTGAAACTAATTTCAAGCATATATAAAGCAAAAAAAATAATAAAGGAATTTAAACCTGATGCAGTAATTGGTGTTGGCGGATACGCCAGCGGACCTACACTTTGGGTAGCTTCAAGAAAAAAAATTCCAACAGCTATTCAGGAACAAAATTCATTTCCCGGCATCACAAATAAATTACTCGCAAAATCAGTAGATAAAATATTCGTTGCTTACAGCGAAATGGAAAAATTCTTTCCTGCTGAAAAAATTATTTTCTCGGGAAATCCAATCCGTAAAGAAACCATCATCACAAAAGGAAAAAAAGCAAAAGCATTAGAATATTTCAATCTATCTGAAAACAAAAAAACTGTTCTTGTTGTTGGTGGAAGTCAGGGAGCTAAAGCAATAAATGAAAGTATAGACAATAAAATAAATCAATTTAGTGAAAATAATTTGCAACTTATCTGGCAAACAGGTAAATTATATTTTGAAAAAGCAAAATTATCTGCCGGCGAAAAGAAGGGTATAAAAGTTATAGACTTTATTACAAAAATGGATTATGCTTATGCTTGTGCAGATATTGTTATTTCGCGTGCCGGAGCTATTGCAATTTCCGAGCTTTGTGCTGTGGGTAAGCCGACGGTA
>DAOVNY010000036.1 GCA_030630005.1 Bacteroidales bacterium
AATATGTCAGGAAATAGAACATTTTCAATTATAAAACCTAAAGCAGTCAAAAGCGGATATATAATTCCAATCCTATCAAAGATACACGAAGCAGGATTTAAGCTTATTGCAATGAGATTCACGCAGTTAACAAAAAATCAAGCACAAGATTTCTACGCTATTCATAAAGGAAAAGCATTTTATGATGATCTTTGTGAATTCATGTCATCAGGTCCTATTATAGTTTTATTACTCGAAAAAGAAAATGCAGTAGAAGAATACAGAAAACTTATTGGAGCAACAAATCCTGATGAGGCAAGTGAAAATACAGTAAGGAAGTTATATGGTAATTCGATTCAGGAAAATGCAGTACACGGCTCTGATAGCGATGAAAATGCTGAAATTGAAGGAAATTTCTTTTTTAGTGCAACGGAGCGGTTTTGTTGATAATTGGTCGTAATTAATTGTAATTAGTTGTAATTGATTGTAATTGGTTGTAATTCCCTTATTCCCTTATTTCATTATTCCCCTTTCTTATAAGCACTTATTTTAAAGTATTATCTTTGCATAAAAATAAAAAATAAAATTATGGTTTTTCCTGAAATTGTTAATTCTGAAATTTTTACATGGGTAATATTGCCGATCCTGATTTTTATTTCCAGAGTTTTAGATGTTTCAATCGGAACAATGCGTTTGATTTTTGTTTCAAAGGGTTATAAAATACTGGCTCCTGTTTTGGGATTTTTTGAAGTTTTGATATGGTTAGTTGCCATAGGTCAGATTATGCAGCACTTAGATAATTTTTTGTGTTATTTGGCTTATGGTTTGGGATTTGCTGCAGGTAATTTTGTTGGAATTTTTTTAGAGGAAAAAATGTCAATAGGTACTGTTATAATAAGGGTTATTCCTAAAAAAGATACTACAAAATTGATAAATTATCTCAGAGAACAGAATTATGGAGTTTCTGCTATTAATATTGAGGGTATGACAGGAAAAGTAAAAATGCTTTTTTCAATAATAAATCGTAAAGAATTAAAAAACTTTATTAAAATTGTTAATATGTTCAATCCGAATTCATTTTATACAATTGAAGATATAAGAGCTGCAAAAGAAGGTTATTTCAAGGCGGGTAAAAAATTAATATCCTTTAATCCAATTAATCATCTGAGAAGAAAAGGGAAGTAAACTATTGTCAGCCATTTTATTCAGGATAATACTCTTTAAACAAATTGTCGTTATATAATACGATAATCTTTTCTATTTTCTTTTGTTTAAGTTGATCGTCGTCGGATTTATTATCGAATATATCATTAATAACAGGCTTTTTAGGACTTTTAGGCGTGCTTTCTGCTTTTTGGTACTTTGTTATATCTTCGGAGCGAACTGCTGCTGTATCCTCAGGAAAATCAATCATATTTTCACTTTTAGTGTTTATTACCAAAATATTACCTTTTCCGGATAATAACCAACTGGTGTCAATTTCGGGATATGTTTTTAATATCTTTTGAATAAATTCAAGGCTCGGTTTATTTCTTCCTGATAATACATGTGAAACACTCGATCGCTGTACACCGATTTCATCTGCAAATTTTGCTGATGTTAAATTTTTTGTCTTTAATATTTGTGAAATCCTGTTAATCATAATTGAAATTATTTTATCATTTAATTACAAAAGTAAACAAAATATTAATTACAAAAGTAACTTTGTGTAAATTACAAGTGTAATTCAAGATTTGTAGTTTTTAAACATCAATAAACTAAAAAAATAGACGATCTAATTTGTACTGATATCAATACGACCAAAAGAATTATAGGTGATATTGAATTTGTAAATAGTAAATATTGATGTATGTTAAACTAATACTTTATATATACGATGTAAATAATTGATATAAAATGTTTAGAATATTATTTGGTAATGACATTGATAAATATTTTAATATTTCATAAATATAGTAATATTTTAATATAATTGTATAAACAATCAAATAAGTGACAAATGTAATCTTAATTTTATTATATTGATGTACAGATGTTTATATTAAACAAACAAATAATGATTTACAAACGTAATTATTTATAATATTAGTTACATTTGTAAATATTTGATAAGTTTTGCTGTAGAAATATTTGTTTTTGAAGTGATCTTAATAATGTATGTTCCTGAAACCAGATCATCAATGTTATTTATTGTAATTAAATTATTACCCGAATAAGAAAGTTCCTTGTTAAATGAATACAGTTGTTTGCCTGTAATATCAAATATTTCAATCAAAACCAATCCTGTATTTTCTGTTTGATAAACAATTCTTACTTCATCATTAAATGGATTAGGAGATATTTTAACAATATTATTTTTATATGTTGTTTCTGGAAATTTGATTAATAAAAGATCATTAGCAATAACAAAATCGGGTATTCCATAGCCAAAATCATTATCAGGATTATTATAATGAGACCCGCTTAGCTGTAGTACATTTATAATATCTATATTCGAGCAATTGGTGTGGGATTGCCATAAGCAAGCACACATACCGGCTATAATAGGTGATGAGAAAGATGTTCCGTAACCATCACCAAAACCACCACCTGAACTTGCTACATATGCTGGTGATCCTTGTGCAACAACATTTGGTTTTATCCTTCCGTCGAAAGTCGGTCCATGTGAACTAAATCCTGCAAGAATACTATCAGGAGTAACTGCTCCTATTGTGAATACACTATCGCCATCAGCAGGAGCTCCAATATAATGCCAAGATGCTCCACCACTGTTTCCAGCACTGTTAACAACCAATATTCCTTTGCTTGCTGCTATATCTGCTCCAATTGTTATTGGTGTGGTATTTCCATCCATATCATTATATGTATGGTTTTGTGCTGTATCATCAAAAGTTGTATATCCTAATGAAGAATTAATAATATCGGTTCCTACGCTATCAGCAAATTCAGCTGCTGAAACCCAGTTGTATTCTTCAATAATATTTTCTGGTGACTTTCCGGCAGCTTCCTCCGAACGAAGTAAGTAGTAACTTGCCTTAGGAGCTGTACCAATTAGCTGACCGGGGAAAAAGCCTCCCATTGTTGAAAGCACACTTGTACCATGACTATGATAGTCGAAAACAAATGTTCCCGGATTTACAAAATCTCTGGTGCCTAATATCTGATCATTTTCCCATAAGCTGTCGAAAACAGGTAGATTGTCAACATTACGGAAACCTGCATCAAGGACTGATATTATCATTCCCTGTCCGAGAAAACCTGATTCATGAAGTGAAACACCATTTAACATTTTTATTTGATTGTAGGAAGGTCCATAATCAAATTCACCGTTTTTTTGAGAAATTTTTTGAAATGCAGTTGGGGTAAATGATTCATTTACAAAAAACGGCTTTGTATGTTCTTTAACTGTTTTATTTCCCGAACTACGTATATTTGCTACATAAGGCAATGCTGCAATAGCATCAAGTGCCAACGAGTCGGTTGTATATATAGTTACTCCGTTAAACCATTTTGTCGGATTAAGAATTGTAACGCCTGTTGCTGCCACTCCACTTAAATAATCGGGATTTACCGGCAGATCTTGTAGGGTTATTTGTATTCCTTGTGCATTTCGGCGGGCTATTGCTCTTTGTGTTAAAAACTCAGCAGGATTATCTATCGAATATGGTGAATTATTTTTATCAGTAAACTGAATATAATATTTATCAGGTGCAATTTGTGAAAATAAAGTGTATGTCGCTAAAAGTAAGATTGTTAATACAAAGGTCTTTTTCATAATTTTATATTTTAAATTAGTGCTAAAGTAGTTATTTTTATCGAAATTGTGAATAATGTGCAAATCTGTGTTTCTGGTTTCTGGTTACTGATTTCTGGATGCCGTTGTCGGTTATCGGTTGAACATTGAATGTTGAGTGTTGCTTATTGAGTGTTTTTTCAGTTATCAGTTATCGGTTTCTGCTATGTTTTTATTCTAAATTTAAAAATTTATTTTACAATAAGTTCTTTATTTTACCTTTGCAGAAAATTATTATGCGAATAGACATTATTACCATATTCCCTGAAATGTTTGATGGTCCTTTTAATCATTCGATTATAAAAAGGGCACAAGAAAAAGGATGTGTAGAGATTAATCTGCACGATTTAAAAGATTATTCAAATGACAAATTTAGAAGAGTTGATGATTACGCTTTTAGCGGTGGAGCTGGAATGGTGATGAAGATAGAGCCAATTGCAAAATGCATTGATCATTTAAAATCGAAAATCGATTATGATGAGGTCATTTATATGAGCCCTGACGGTGAATTATTTAATCAGAAAACAGCAAATCATTTTTCCACTTTCAATAATATTCTTATTCTTTGCGGTCATTATAAGGGTATTGATGAGCGTGTGAGAGAATATTATATCACAAAGGAAATTTCTGTTGGAGATTATGTTTTATCAGGTGGTGAGTTAGCTGCAGCAGTTTTTACCGATAGCATAGTAAGATTGATACCCGGCGTTTTGAATGACGAAACATCAGCATTATCCGATTCATTTCAGGACAACCTTATCTCTCCTCCTGTTTATACACGTCCTCGCGAATTCAAAGGAATGAAAGTTCCAGATATTCTGCTTTCGGGAAATGATAAAGAAATAAGGAAATGGAAACACGAAAAATCCATAGAAAGAACAAAAAAACGGCGACCGGATTTGTTTGATAATTTAGGAGAATAGGATACTTTGCTGAAAGTTAAAATTATTTTATTTTTTTTATAATTAGCTTGTAATAAATAAAAATAAAAATATATCTTTGCACTCATTTTCAGAATGACTTAAAAATAATATTCAAAATGAGCAAGCAAGAATTATTAAAATACGTTGAAGATACTGTAAAGGTTAATGAGTTTCCTGCTTTTAAAGCCGGTGATACAATTACTGTTCAGTACGAAATTAGAGAAGGTGAAAAAACAAGATTGCAAAATTTTCAGGGCGTTGTTATACAAAGAAAAGGTAGTGGAGTAACTGAAACTTTTACAATTCGTAAAATTTCAAATAACATAGGAGTTGAAAAAATTCTTCCTATTGCTTCTCCGGCTATTAAAAATATTACTGTTAATAAAAGGGGTGTTGTACGCAGAGCAAGAATTTTTTATCTCAGAAAATTAAGAGGTAAAAAAGCAAGAATCAAAGAAGCAAGATTTAAAAAGTAATATACTTTTCATAATAAAATAAAGTCATCCTTTACGGGTGACTTTTTTTTATTTGGTATAACTTTCTTTTCTTTGTCGGATAGCTTCATAAATCATAATTCCGGCTGCCACCGAAACATTAAGTGATTCAATTTCTCCGATAATCGGAATCCTTACGTTTTTATCGGATTTGTTTAAATATTTTTCGGAAACCCCGTTTTCTTCAGAACCCATAATAATGGCAGTTGGTTTTACAAAATCAACGGAATAATAATATTCTGAAGACTTTTCGGTTGCGGAAATAATCTGTAAACCACTATCCTTTAAAAAATCTATTGTCTTTTTAATATCATACTCACGGCAAACCGGAATTTTATGTAAAGCACCGGCAGAAGTTTTTACAGCATCGGCATTAACACTTGCAGCTCCTTTTTCGGGAATAATAATTGCTTGTGCACCGGCACATTCTGCTGTCCTCGCAATTGCACCAAAATTTCTAACATCAGTAATACGGTCAAGAATAAGCAATAACGGCACTTTCCCTTCTTCATAAATGCCGGGCAAAATATCTTCAATTTTCTGATAAATTACAGGCGAGATAAAACAAACTGCTCCCTGATGATTTTTTCGTGTGAGACGATTAAGTTTCTCAATAGGAACCATTTGAACAGGGATTTTAAAATCTCTTATCAATTTTCTGAGATTTGATAAAAGCTCATTATTTATTCCTTTTTGCAAAAAAATCCTGTCAATTTGTTTTCCCGAATTTATTGCCTCAATTATTGGTCTTATTCCGTATAAAAGGTTTTCCTGATTTATCATGTTTTGATTTTGAATGATTTTTAGTGATACAAAATTATCATAAATCCGCAAACTATTTTTATCATCATCGAATTACGCGAATTATTCGAATTATTTTTTCAACAAAACAGTAGTAATTTAGCCAATTATTGATAATTTCGTGAAAAATTTATTAATCAAAACAATTAAACAATGAAAAAAATTATACTCTATTTACTTTTGGTCTTTTTAGGATCAAGTGTATTTGCACAAAAATTTGACCCACCGGAAACATTCGATTTAAGAGATTATAATGGCGAAAATTATGTAACATCTGTGAAATCGCAACAAGGAGGTACTTGCTGGACTCATGGTGCAATGGCTGCAATAGAAGGAAATCTATTAATGACAGGTGCATGGGCAGCCGCCGGCGAAACAGGTGAACCTGCTCTTGCCGAATATCATCTCGACTGGTGGAATGGATTTAATCAGCATAATAATGATGACCTTGATCCTCCAACAGGAAGTGGTCTTGAAGTTCACAATGGTGGAGATTATATGGTTACTTCAGCATATTTAACAAGAAATGAAGGTGCAGTACGTGATATTGACGGACAATCATTCACGGTTCCGCCTCTCCGATACGATGATTCCTACCATTATTATTATGTTAGAGATATTGAATGGTTTACAATGGATGAGAATCTGGAAGGTATCAACATCATTAAAGAAAAAATTATGACAGAAGGTGTTTTAGGTACTTGCATGTGTTATAGCGATTCATTTATTAACGATAGTAATTATATTCATTATCAACCACCTTCATCAAGCTTATCACCTAATCATGCTATTGCTATTATCGGATGGGATGATAATAAAGTAACTCTGGCTCCACTTCCCGGAGCATGGCTTACAAAAAACAGTTGGGATACCGGCTGGGGATTTGACGGTTATTTTTGGATTTCATATTATGACAAATATTCGTGCCGTGAACCTGAAATGGGTGCTATTTCCATGCAAAATGTTGAACCTTTGCAATATGACTTTACTTATTATCACGATTATCACGGACAGCGTGATATTTTGCTCGACTATCAGGAAGCTTTCAATAGCTTTACCGCCTCAAGTGATCAAATGTTAAAAGCTGTTAGTTTCTTTACAGGTACTGATTCGGTAGATTATTCTATTACTATTTATGATGATTTTATTGATGGGGTTCTGTCAAATGAATTAGGAACAGTTTCCGGATTTGCACAATACAGAGGTTTTAAAACTGTCGATCTTGAATCTCAAATAAGTTTAGATGCAGGAAATGATTTTTATATTTATTTGAATTTGTCAGAAGGTGGTCAGCCTTACGACAGAACTTCAGAAGTTCCTGTTTTACTTGGAGCATCTTCAAGAGTTTTGGTTGAGTCTTCTGCAAATGCTGAAGAAAGTTATTATTTTAATGGTTCTCAATGGCTTGATTTTTACGATTATGATGATCCTTCAGGTTATATGAATACAGGAAACTTTTGTATTAAAGGTCTTTCCGTGATTTATACCGGAATTAATTCTGATGCCGGAAATCAAAACTTGTTTTCACTTTCTCAAAATGCTCCAAACCCATTCACTTCTTCAACTGTAATTTTTTATATTATTCCTTGTGAAACAAAAGTTGTGCTTTCGGTTTATAATCTTGCAGGACAAAGAGTTAATACTATTGTTGATAAATTTGAAGGAGCAGGCGTAAAATCTGTTTCATGGAATGGTACCAACGAAAACGGTCAACGTCTTGATGCGGGAGTTTATATTTATCGCTTACAGGTAGGTAACAAAATTCAGAGTAAGAGAATGATACTGCAATAATATTTAAACAAATTAACCAAAACTATTATACAATCCGGGTACTTGAATTAATAAGTATCCGGATTTCTATTTTAATAAATTTTATGTTTAATCAAGTTACCTGTTTGATTATAGATAGATTTTTAATCTCTGAATAAAGATTCTGTAATGTTTTCTTACCGGCGTTTAATTCATTTAAAATGCCGGATTTTTTATCCTTGAAATTTTCCTTCAAATCACTAAATAGGTTTTGATAATAATTAACTCCTTCTTTAAGATTATTTGCAAAATTCAATAAATACTTTTCTTGTTTGCCCGTCATCGAAATTTTTGTTTCCTCTATTCTGTTTTTCAGATAATCAATATAGATTTTCAGTTCATTAACAAACATATTCGGACGGTCGGTTCTTGTGATAACATTTAATCTTCCGTAAATATGATCAGAGATTTCTTTCAAACTCATTTTTTTTGTAAAATAAGCCATATTAGGACCCGGACAAACTGAAACTCCTTTGCCTTCGGTTTTGGTATCTAAATTATTCGCCAACAAAGCAGAAGTTCCCAAACCTACGCAAATACACGATTTCGCAACAATTTTATCATATTCGATTTTATATTTTTCTGATGAAAGATTTTCTTTGTCAAGTTCTTTCAGCTTAAGACGCTGGTATTGGCGCGAAGCTGTACAAATACTTTTATCAGAAAACTCAGTATTTAAAGCAGCATGTTTTTTAGGGCACGAACTACCGGGTTTTCCTTTTTCAATCAAAGACAATTTTTCAATGTCTTTGGTATTGCCTTTCAGACTATAGAAAGGAATACCTAAGGGAGAAACATCACTTAAATACAGATCATCTTCTTTAGCATCAATTAATTTATTCATTGTAGAATCGTCAATTGCCGTTACTTCGGGTACCAGAAGAAAAGGAGAACCCCAACCTACTGAGTCAAGTTGGTAATGATCCATCAGAAACTGATGTTCTTCGGCAGTACCAACACCACCTTGTGCAGTAATTTTAAGAGGTAGTTCGTCTTTAGGTACAGTACGCTTTTTATTGGAAAGTGCCGGCAACAATATTTCCTTAACTGAATGAATCAGTTCTTTGCGCTTATCCCTGAATTCGGCTAAAATTGGTCCAAGCAGAAACCCATCGGTTGCAAAAGCATGACCTCCGCAATTCAGTCCTGATTCAACTCTGTATTCCGAAACCCACAGTCCTTTCTTTGCTAAAAACTTACCTTGTATCAAAGCCGACCTGTAATCACTTACTTTTAAAACGATTTTCTTTTTAATATCTCCATTCTCATCAGGAAAGAAATCTTTAAATTGCTCTAAATAGGCATACAATCTGGGATTCATTCCTGCCGAAAAAATAATGGATGATCTTAAATTGCTGTTTGCATAACCTCTGAGTGCAGCGTGAGCATCGTTGTATTCTACGGGTAATTTTTCTTTTTTTATGTAGTTATCCTTATCAACTTTGGTCATGATATTTACATCAATACTGCCCATTGATAAGTTGTCTTTTAACCAGTTTCTAATTTCATTCAAATTAAAATATTTTGCCGTGCGGTTTTTGAATTCCTGCTTTATGGTAGAACTGTCGGGCAACATATTAAAGTATTCTTTTATCTCATTACCTTTTTCGCTAATAGCATTTTTAAATTCTTCAAATTTTTTTTCAGATAAGTTGTTTATTAAGTTCAGATAAGATGTAATCCTTTTTGCTCTGAAATCCGCAACTTTCTCTGTAATCTCATTATAAGGGATTTCAAATTTATTGCTGTACATCTTTCTCAACTTTTCGAGGAGGATATCATCAAGCAAGGAAATAACAGAATCAATTCCGTATTGAGAAACCTTTAAGGGAGTGTCAATCGTATATCCAATCCCCATTACAGGAATGTGAAATGAATGTGCTTTTGTCATAATTGAAATATTTATCTATTTATCAATAAGATTTTGAATGAAACGCATTTAAATGCTTTTTATTTTTTGTGCATTTCCCGAGTGGCAAAAGTAATAAAAGTTCTTTTATGAAAATGATTTATAAAAATTTCTGTTTTTGTTTTAATTTTTAATCACACACTCTATTTATAATGATTCTTTATTAACTACGGGCATGTACATTTAATTTTAAATTTTTATTTTTGTTTCGATAAAATAATATTTCAAATAAAATTAACTACCAAAGCGTGATGATGAAAGCATAGTACGAAGCTGAAATGATGGAGAATTGAATGTTTTACACAAGTTACATGTTGATTTTTTTATCAAATAGTTCTTGTCAATCTTGACATAACAATTGGAAGTGTAAAAAACAATACACTACATTATATTTTACCAGAATTAAAAAAAATTGAAAAACACTAAAAAGAGAAAAAAAATCAGAATAATTTTAGCAGTATTCTTTATAGTGTGTGTGTTTTGTTCAAATACTATTTCTGCCCAAGAAAATTTAATATTCGACAATAGCCGACATAAAATAGGATTTGTTTCAGGTTACGGAAATCAAAGCATGTTAAACGTTTTATATGATTACAGGGTATGTTTTTTTCAGTTTCAATACTATTACTCGCTTTTGGGAAAGCAAACATGGGATTTGGAGATATTAGCCCAACCTCAATATAATATTACAAAATATAAATACAAAGATTATTTCACAGATGATTTAGACGGGTATGAAGTAGGATTAAATATAGGTATATTGATTCGTGGTAATTTAGTTAAGAAATATTTGAGTTTTTATGGATTATTAAGTTCAGGTCCGCATTATGTTTCAGGAGTACCAAGAAGGCAAGCAAACGGTTTTATTTTTTCGGATAATATTTCTATTGGTATGAATGTCAGATTAATCAAGAGTTTATATTTAGATGTAAGATCAGGTATCAGGCATATTAGTAATGCTAAATTAAAATCGCCAAATGGAGGAGTAAATAATTTTATAATTAATATTGGAGTATTTACTACTTTATAAGAAAAATCAATACTTTTATATTTTATTTAAATCATAACAAAATGAGAAATTTTAAAAGAATATCACTAATACTTATTTTAATTGTATTAGGTGCATTTGTTTATAGTCAACAGGATTGTAAGGTTCTTATGCCGAAGATTTCCGACACTTATGTTGGAAAATGCAAAAAGGGTCTGGCACACGGAAAAGGAAAAGCCGTAGGAATTGATACTTATGAAGGAAGTTTTAAGAAAGGATTGCCAAATGGTTTTGGGATTTATACAAGTTCAACCGGTGAGGTTTATACAGGAAGATGGAAAAAAGGTCTTAGACATGGCGAAGGAAGTTTTATATTTAGTATTAATAATAGAGACAGTTTATTAGTAGGCATCTGGAAAAATGACAGATATATTGGTCCAATACCTGAAAAACCTCAAGTAATTCATCGAGATAATCTTGATAGATACAGTTTTAGAAGACAGGGTGAGGGTGATCGTATTTATATTGATATTTTTCGAAATGGTGCCCGGAATGCCGACATCGAACATTTTAGAGTTATCGGAACCAGTGGAATAAAAACACAAGACGAACACATAGTTTTCTATGAGAACGTAGTATTTCCATTTGTTTGTAAGATTAATTACAAAACATGGAATAAAGCTCACACCGGACAATACAATGTATTATTTGAATTCAAAATTACACAGCCCGGCATCTGGAAGGTAAATTTATATAACTAATTATTTTTCTTGTATAAATTATCAGGAATAATAAAGCATGAAAAAATTTAGACAGGCTTTTGGTACTTATCTTGCTTTACCATTTATTTACGGTATTTCAATTCTTCCTCATTTTATCCTTTACGGGATATCAGATTTTTTCTTTGTACTGTTATATTACCTTGTCGGATATCGAAAAAAAGTGATTTATAATAATTTAAAAAAATCATTTCCCGAAAAATCACATAAAAAAATAAAAAGCATCCAACGAAAATTTTTTCGTAACCTGACTGATATTACTATTGAGATTTTTAAAGAATTTACTATTTCGGAAAAAGCAATAAAAAAACGGTTCAAATTTACAAATCCCGAACTCTTCAGAAATTATTACGACAAAGGCAAAAGTGTAATGATGTTGATGGGTCATTACAATAACTGGGAATACGGAGTGAGCATACAATTGTGGATACCTCATCAATGCTGGGGTGTATATACAAAACTGGAGAATACGTTCATGAACAAATATCTTTTACGAATTAGAGAAAGATTTGGCTTTACATTTTATCCAATGGAAAAAACTTATGATGTTATGCTTAAGCAAAAGCAAGGAGACAAATTGTATATGTTTATTGCAGATCAAAGCCCTCATCATAGTAAAATAAAATATTGGATAAACTTTCTGAATCAGGAAACTCCTGTACATATCGGAGCAGAGAAACTTTCGCAAATGCTTGATACAGTTGTTGTTTTTATTGATATCCAAAGAGTAAAACGGGGATATTATGAAATTACTGCCAAAACTTTATTCGAAGAACCTCAAAAAACCAAAGAACACGAAATAACTGATAAATATTTTGAAATACTTGAAAGTATTATCAGAAAAAAACCGGAAAACTGGTTATGGTCACACAAACGATGGAAATACAAAAAAGATATTGACACAGAATAAACTTCCCAAATAAGCATTAAAAAATATAATTTTAGTCATTTTAAAATTTAAACACTAAGCTATTATAAATAATTTTACCTTTGCATAAAAATATAAAAAACACTTGTGACAGAATTATTCATTACCGGTTTTATTAGTATCAGATGGCTTGATATTGTTGATATTCTGCTTGTTGCTTTTCTATTTTATGAATTATACAAACTACTCAAAGGCACAGTTGCAATAAACATTTTTATAGGCATTTTAGCTCTTTTCCTCATTTGGAAAGTAGTAAGAGCATTGGAGATGGAGCTTCTTGATCAAATACTCGGTGGTTTTATCAGTGTGGGTTTTATTGCACTTATCGTGATATTTCAACCGGAGATAAGAAAATTCTTATTTACTCTTGGAACACCAAACTTTATTTTGGGAATGAGAAAAAAATTTTTTTTCTGGCAAGGTTACATAAAAAACTACAAGATTGAACTTGATATTGATAAAATAATAGTTGCTTGCCAGAGAATGTCGGAAGCACAGCAGGGAGCATTGATAGTTATTGCAAAAACCAATGAATTACAAACTTTTACTGATACCGGCGAAATACTTAATGCAGAAATTTCATCATCCTTAATTGAAAATATTTTTTATAAAAATAGTCCGCTTCACGATGGAGCTTTAATAATTGTTCGTAATAAAATCCGTGCTACAGGGTGTATTCTACCCGTTTCATCAAATAAAGAAATACCTGCTCGTTTAGGATTACGTCATCGTGCTGCAGCAGGAATAACCGAACAATCGGATGCAATTGCAATAGTTGTCTCAGAGCAAACCGGAAGAATATCATATTGTAAAAATGGGGAGCTATCCCGCAGGGTTCAACCAGCCCAGTTAAAAGATTTTCTGGTTGAAGAGTTTGGGATGGAGTGAGACTTGCTGCCGGTAAAACCAACTGATATTTTTGTGAAATTTGACTTTTTATTGTTATGTTAATAAATAAATTACAGCAAATAAACTTAATTAAAAACCAATATTTTGTAATTTTGGGACATGGAAGGAAAAACTAAATTTAATCAACAAAACAAACTAAAAGGAACAAAACGGGCTATTTCCAGTCCATCATTTGCAGAACACGGAAAAATACCTCCTCAGGCTGTTGAGCTTGAAGAAGCTGTTTTAGGTGCTATTATGCTTGAAAAAAATGCACTTACAGCAGTTATTGATATCATAAAATCAGAAGTATTTTATAAAGAAGCACATCAGATAATTTTTGAAGCCATTAGCGTACTGTTTTCAAAATCAGAGCCGGTTGATATACTTACAGTTACAAACCAATTAAAATCAAATGGCGAGCTTGAAATTGTTGGCGGCGCTTATTATATCACTCAACTTACAAACCGGATAGCTTCCACAGCAAATGTTGAATATCATGCCAGAATTATTACCCAGAAATTTATTCAGCGTGAATTGATAAGAATATCTTCTGATATCATCAAAGATGCTTTTGAAGATACTACTGATGTTTTTGATTTGTTAGATAGGGCAGAGCAACAGTTGTTTTCGGTTAGCGAAAGTAATCTAAGAAGAAATTACGATGATATGAAAACCCTTTTATCTGAAGCTATTGAAGAAATAGAAGCAGCTCGTGACCAGGAAGCACATTTACGTGGAATTCCTTCAGGATTTACAGATATTGATCGCATAACTTCAGGATGGCAAAAATCTGATTTGATAATTATTGCGTCAAGACCCGGTATGGGTAAAACGGCTCTCGCTTTGTCCATGGCAAGAAATATTGCCGTTGGCTTTAACAAAGCAATTGCAATATTTTCGCTTGAGATGTCATCAATACAGTTAGTTACCAGATTGATTTCGAATGAAACACAGCTTCCTGCCGATAAACTCCGTAAAGGAAATCTTGAGAATTATGAGTGGGAACAACTCAATTCAAAGATAGATAAACTTGTTGAAGCTCCATTATTTATTGATGATACACCAGCCCTTACTATTTTTGAACTACGTGCAAAATGTCGTCGTTTGAAAGCTCAGCATGATATTCAACTGATAATGTTAGATTATCTGCAATTAATGTCAGGAAGTGGTGATACAAGAGGAAATCGTGAACAGGAAATTAGCACAATCTCAAGATCATTAAAAGCTCTTGCAAAAGAACTTGATATTCCAATAATTGCTTTATCTCAGTTAAGCCGTGCAGTTGAAACCCGTGGTGGTTCCAAAAAACCAATTCTTTCCGACCTTAGAGAATCAGGAGCTATTGAGCAGGATGCCGACCTTGTACTGTTTATTTATCGTCCTGAATATTATAAAATTGATCAGGATGAAGAAGGAAACTCTTATGAAGGATATGCCGAAATAAGCATTGCAAAACATCGTAATGGTGCCTTAAAAGATATTCCTATGCGATTTATTAGTAATTATGCTAAGTTTGTTGATTATGACAGCGATAGCATTGACTCACCGGATTTGAATCCAAATGTTAATTTTGAAAATAATCAAACAACAAAAACCGTCCCTTCAAAAATGAATGA
>DAOVNY010000108.1 GCA_030630005.1 Bacteroidales bacterium
TCAAATACGAGTAAAATTAAGCCGATTTAACATTGGTAGATTTATAAAAATAATATTTACAAACTTTTTTAAAGCCCGCTTAAATCAGCTTATATTTGATTGATTTTTAAGAAAACGGTAGGTTATTAGACGGACTGCCGTCATCGTTATGACAATAATATTACAGAATTAAAAAATTATTTTAATAGTGTAATCGACTGGGTATCTACTGTTTTTACAGATGTTGAAAGTGAAATGCGAGGACTTGAATGGGGACGATTATATGAGACATATCGCAAACAGCCATATAACCCACAAAAGGTATCTGAAGAAGTAAAAAAACTCTATGCTGACCCTTATGTTAAAACCCGCAAAGGAATATTTGAGTATATTCTTGGTGGTTCAGTAGATACCAAATTGCTTGATGTTCGGGTCTTTGACGAAGCAACAAAAAAATCAGTTTATGCCAAACAAACACAAGAATCTGAGGAGAAAGGTATTTCAAACTGTCCGCTGTGTGCAATAGGACACGTTGCTAACAAGAGTAAAATTTGGAAATTGACCGAAATGGATGCAGACCACGTTACTGCTTGGAGTAAAGGAGGTTCAACTGACACTAAAAACTGTCAAATGTTATGCAAGACTCATAATCGTGCAAAAGGAAATAGATAAAAACGCCAGCTGGTAATCGAATAGGTGGCTGACGGTTGAGTAACCGCCAGTGTACCTTTCACACCATCTGCCTCAGACGGACGGTTCATTAGACAAAAGAAATTTCGAGTTGCGTTACATTTGACACAGTCCGGCGAGATTTTAGAAATTGTTTGAAATAAAACCTGAAATTTTTAAAGAAAATCCTTATTGGTTATTAAAAAAAAAATGTTAAATTTGAAATTTAATTGTACATACAAATTGTCAATAATAATAAATTTGTGAAATTTGACAGTTAATTTTATAAAAATTATTAAATTAGAAGTGCAGAGTCAGCACTATAATCACTGACAATATTAACATGAAAAAATATATTATTATCACGTTTTTATTAATTGTAATGTCAATTACAGCAACAGCTCAGAAAGGTACCATAAAAATTTTTACGGAACTACAAAATATTAATGTTTATCTTGATAATACATTGCAAGGAACTGATATTATTCTGATTGATTCAGTAGCAATCGGCACTCATTATTTAAAAATATTGAAAGAGGGTACAATTGTTTATAGCGAATTGATTACCGTGCAACCTAATACGGTAACTACTATTCTTATAAAAGATTCACCTGAAGTAAAGGCTAAAATATTGAAAAGCAAAGTAGATGAAATCCAAAAGTATAAAAGCAAAAAATTAGATGTTATTTTAAGTCAAAATTATGTTACGCAAACAAAAGAGACTGCTTCAAGTATATATTTTCCAGGGTATTATATTGCTACAGGTACTGCATTTCATAACTCGGTTTCTGTTTCTACCGCCTATACCGATTGGAAAATAATACAAGGTGGAAACAAAGAAATATCGGATATACAATTTGCTAATATAGTAGGAGATGAACAAATTAAGGCAAACTATACCAAAGCATTAAAAGCATATAATAGACGAGTTAGTATTGGTGCTATTATTGCTATACCTTCTATAATAATCACCGGAGTAATTTTAGCAGATCTATTAGGATCAAAGCCTTTTTTAAATATGTCATCAGAAACGGAAGCTATTATAGGTACCGCAGGAATCGTTGGTTCTATAATAGGTTATTCTTCTGCTATGGGAGCGAAAGCACCACACGGACATTTTACAACAGTAGAAAAAGCATCAAAGGAAGCATATGAATATAATCAAGCATTAAAAAAGGAATTAGGTTTACCCGAAAGTTATGAACCTTAAAAAAGCAATTTCTAAATAGTATATAAAATTTGGGATGATAACATTCTTTTTTTGCTTACTCATCTTCTAATCTTTCGATCAAATTCCGGGGTAATTCTTTGCCGGTTTTGGCTCCTAATTTTCTAATCCTTTCAACTCTTTTTACAAGATTACCTTTTCCTGTATAAAGTTTATTCATTGAAGCGTCGTAGCTAATTTTAGTAGCATTTAGTTTTTTTCCTATATCTACAAGGTCTTCAAATAATCCAACAAATTTATCATAAAGATCGCCACTTTGTCGAGCAATTTCCATTACATTTTTACTTTGATATTCCTGTCGCCACATACTCTCAATCATTTTTAGTGCAGCAATCAGATTAGTCGGGCTAATGAGCAAAATCCGTTTATCATAAGCATAATTCCAAAGCTCTGAATTTTTCTGAATAGCTATCAAATAAGCCGGTTCTACAGGAAGAAACATCATTACAAAATCAAGACTTTTCAATTGATAAATATCCTGATAGTTTTTCTGACTAAGTTCGTTTACGTGATTTTTTATTGAGGTGATATGTTCTTTTAAGGCACTCTCTTTTGCATTTTCATTTTCTTCCGAAACATAACGTTCGTAAGCAGTAAGCGACACCTTGGAATCAATTACAAGATTTCTGGTTCCGGGATAAGTAATTACAACATCAGGCTGAAGACGTTTGCCTTTTTCGTCGGTAAACGATTGCTGAACAAAATATTCTCTATCCTTTACCAGTCCTGATCTTTCAAGAATATTTTCAAGTATAACTTCTCCCCAGTTTCCTTGTGTTTTCGACTCACCTTTTAGTGCTTTTGTAAGATTAATTGTATCGTTGCTAACCTGCAGGTTCAACTCTTCAAGTCTCTTTATTTCTTCTTTTAACGAAAATCTTTGTTTAGATTCTTTATCATAAGTTTCTTCAACTTTTTTCTCAAAATCCTTAATTTTTTCACTTAATGGTTTTAAAATAACATCAAGGTTTGATTTGTTTTGTTCGGTGAATTTTTTGGTTTTTTCTTCCAAAATTTCATTTGCCAGATTTTTAAATTCTGTTTTAAATCTTTCCTGAAGATTGTCAACTTCCGATTTTTGTTCCTTGAGTCTTTCGGTCAGGTTATCAAAATTTGCATTTTTTGTTGCAATATCTTTGTTTAACTCAATAATTAACTTTTCCTTATTTTCTGTTTCTATTTTATATCTGCCTATTTCTTCAACATAAGTTTTATTTTTTTCTTCAAAAATATTTTTTTCGGATGTTAGTTTAGAAATATTTTTTAACGAATAGTTTTTATAAAATAAAACACCTCCAATTATTCCTAAAATTATTCCTATTGCTACAAAAAGAAATTCCATAATGTTTGTTTTTCTGTTCGCAATATTACGAATAAAAAATCATTTTATTAATTTTTTTGTTGATAAGAAAATATCAAATAAGTAATTTTGTACAAAATAATAAACAGATGAAAAAAATAGGTCTTATTTCTGATACACATGCTTACTATCATCCCAAACTGGAAAAAGTTTTTTCCGAATGTGATGAAATATGGCATGCAGGTGATATTGGAAACATTGAAATAAGCAATAAACTATCCCTGTTTAAGCCTCTTAAAGCCGTTTATGGAAATATGGATGGCTATGATATTCGATGTAATTATCCTGAAATACAAATATTTAATTGTGAAAAAGTAAAAATTGTAATGATGCACATTGGTGGATATCCGAAAAGATATTCATCTAAAGCCAAAGAAATTATTGCAAAAGAAAAACCTCAATTATTTATTTCCGGTCATTCTCATATCTTAAAAGTAATGAATGACAAAAAGAATAATTTATTACACATGAATCCTGGTGCCGCAGGTAAAACAGGTATTCATAAAACAATAACAATGCTTAGATTTAAAATAAACGAAAATCGCATTGAAGACCTTGAAGTTATTGAGTTTAAGAAAAATGACTAAATTTTATCTCAACCTATCAGCAGATCTAATAAGTTTTTCATCACGTTTTATTCCACGATTTGCCAAGATTAAAAACACAAGAGAAATTAGAGAAAAATATGAAGAAATCCCAAAAGATGCTTCAGTATTAATCTGTTTTGATATTACTTCGGGATAACCAAAAAATACACCTACAATAAGAATGATGTTAAGTAAAATACAAATTTTAATAAGCAAAAGTTGTACACGTCTTTTTTTATACATAAAAATAGCAACAAATGATATTAAGCCAATTATCGCAGCAAATCCTATTAAAGGGAAGGTAAAATAATTTGAAAATATCTGCTCTGTGGTAGGAACCATATTCTGAAACTCTAATAAATAAAGTTTATAATAATGGAAATCAGATAGAAATTCAGCTACCGGAAAGAAAAACATTAAAACACATGCTGACAGTGTTAAAAACAAAAATAGTGATTGGATTCTTTGTATCATAATAATAGATTATTTAATTATCTTTGTTGCACAAAGATAATAATTATAAGTGTTATTTTTATTATTAATTTTGTAAATGTTTTTTCAAAAAAAATATTAATAATTCTTGTTATTCAAATAATTTTGTATATTTGCAACGGGAAATACAGAAAAGTACTTAATTATCACTTAGTAAATTTTTCAAATTATTTTTTATTTAAAAAAAAATCAACAACATAAGCTATATTTTAAGCTAAAAATTCCATAAAGAATTATAAAATAAATTCCATAAAGAATTATAAAATAAATTTCATAAAAGATGTACGACATTATAGAATTAAATGGCAAACTCGTTCCTGAGTTGAAAGAGATTGCAAAAAAACTAAACATTCCTAAATACGACAAACTCGTAAAGCAAGACTTGATTTATAAGATACTGGATCATCAGGCATTAAATCCCGCCGCTACTGCAAAAAAAGAGGAAAAACCTAAAAGAAAAATTATTTTACGCAGAAAATCAAAAAGGGTAACAACGGAAGATGACGAAAAGGTTGAACTTAAAGAGCAAGTTGAAGAAAAAGACATGCCTGAAATAAAAAAAATCAGTAAATCATCAGATAAAACTGAAAAAATGACCGACGAAAGTCTTCCTGAAACTTTTTCTGATGATGATGAAAGTAAATCTGAAAGAAGTATAGATGAGGAAACTAAACCACAAAAATCAGAACGATATTCAAAACGGGAAAACGGATATTATTCTGATTCGGAAAACAACAGAAACTCAAGAAGACACAATAAAACAAAAAACGAATTTGATTTTGAACAGGAAGGTGTTATTTCCAGCGAAGGTGTATTGGAAATAATGGTTGATGGATATGGTTTTCTTCGTTCATCAGATTATAATTATCTTAATTCTCCTGATGATATTTATGTATCACAATCGCAAATCAAGCTTTTTGGATTAAAAACCGGTGATACTATTACAGGAACTATCAGACCTCCGAAAGATGGTGAAAAATATTTTCCATTAATCAAAATTGAAAAAATTAACGGGAAATTACCAGAAGAAATTCGCGACAGAATTCCATTTGATTATCTTACTCCTTTATTTCCGGAAGAAAAATATAATTTAACAGGTCATAAAGGATGTACTATTTCGACAAGAGTAATTGATATGTTCACACCTATTGGCAAAGGTCAGCGTGGACTTATTGTTGCACAACCAAAAACAGGTAAAACTGTTCTTTTAAAAGAAGTAGCAAATGCAATTGCAGGTAATCACCCTGAAGCATACCTAATTGTTTTATTGATTGATGAACGACCTGAAGAGGTTACCGACATGGAAAGAAGTGTAAATGCTGAAGTAATTGCTTCAACTTTTGACGAACCTGCCGACCGTCATGTTAAAATTGCAAATATTGTTCTTGAAAAAGCAAAACGAATGACTGAATGTGGTCATGATGTTGTTATTCTTCTTGATTCTATCACACGTCTTGCACGTGCTTATAATACTGTATCACCTGCATCAGGAAAAGTTCTTTCAGGTGGTGTGGAAGCTAACGCACTTCAAAAACCAAAACGTTTCTTTGGTGCTGCCAGAAACATTGAAAATGGAGGGTCACTTACCATTATTTCTACAGCATTGATAGACACAGGTTCGAGAATGGATGAGGTTATTTTTGAGGAATTTAAAGGAACCGGTAATATGGAATTGCAATTAGACAGAAAACTTTCAAATAAAAGAATATATCCTGCAATTGATATTGTTGCTTCAAGTACCAGACGCGAAGATCTGCTTCTCGACAGAGATGTTCTCCAGAGAATATGGGTATTGAGAAATCATCTTGCTGATATGAATCCTTTAGAAGCAATGCAATTTTTATTGGATAAAATGAAATATACTAATTCAAACGAAGAATTTATGATCTCTATGAACGGATAATTCTTCTTTTATTAATTCAAAACAAAATATCATCGGGTGATTTATAACGTAAGATCATTCGATGGTTTTTTTATTACCATAAATTAGTAAAAAACCCATTACTCCATTACTCCATAAAAATTTATATGTTCTAATATTGACACAAATTAATTAACTATTTTTAAAATTACTTTTTGCTGGAGTTTTTTTTCTCCAGCATTTTTTTTGCAAATTTTTTAAAATCAATTCCATCAAAATTCCCTGAACTCATTAATAACAAATTAGTGTTTTCCATATTCAGTTTTAACAAATCTTCTGTTAATATTTTTGAATCGGTGTAAACTTTCAAATCTGAATTATTGAATGCTTGTTTGACTTTTTTAATACTAAGAGGAGGTAATTTTTTTAATTCAATAGTGTGTGAATTAAAATATACGACCGAAATATCTGCACTATCCATGCAGTTTTTATAAAGATTAAGAAATTTGGAATTAAGACTGCTGAAAGTATGTAACTCCATACAAGCCACAAGCTTCCTGTTTGGAAATTGTTCATTTACAGCATTTATTGTAGCATTTAATTTTGATGGAGAATGAGCGAAATCTTTATAAATATTACTTGTTTCATCTTTAGAAATCAGTTCGAGGCGATTTGAAGCTCCTTTGAAATTTGAAATAGCTTTAAAAAAATCACAACTTTCAATTCCTAATTTATTACAAACAAACCCGGCTCCGTTAATATTCAGTAAATTATGTTTTCCGAAGACTTGTAAAGGATATTTTTTACCATCGTAAATTATCGAAGTTATTGAATTTTTAACTTCAAAATCAGGCAAGGAATATGAAATTATTTCAATAGAATTTTTTACTTTTCGTGATATTTTTTCAACTTCCTTATCATCTTTACAGTAAATTAGTGAGCCACCATCTTCGATTACATCGGTAAAAATTTTAAACTGATCAATATAATTATCAAAAGTCGGGAACACATTAATATGATCCCATGCAATTCCACTTATCAGAGCAATATGTGGATTATAAAGGTGAAATTTTGGTCGGCGATCTATCTGAGAAGTAAGATATTCATCACCTTCGATGATTATAATATCGGCATCATCAGTTAGCTTAACCATTACTTCAAAACCTTCTAATTGCGCCCCAACCATATAATCGCAATTAATATCATAATAATTCAAAACATGAAGGATCATAGATGTAATAGTAGTTTTTCCGTGACTCCCTCCTATCACCACACGCTTTTTATTTTTCGATTGCTCGAACAAATATTCAGGATAAGAAAATATTTTTATACCAAGTTCTTTAGCTTTTACAAGTTCGGGATTATCAATTCTGGCGTGCATACCAAGAATTACAGCATCAATATCATTTGTAATTTTTGATGTGTCCCATCCGATATTTTCAGGCAAAAGACCATATTTTTTTAACCTGCCTTTTGAAGGCTCAAATATTTCATCATCTGAACCGCTAATATGATATCCCTTTTTATGTAAAGCAATTGCCATATTGTGCATTGCACTTCCTCCAATTGCAATAAAATGTAGTTTCATGTGTTTCATGGTTTCATGGTTGAGTCCACTCCGAAAAGTGCTTTGGGCTAAAGCCCTTATGTTTGTTTAGATGTTTATATCCACGTCCTAAAGGACGTGGCAATTCAAAAGTTATTGCAATTCAATGAATTACCCTGCCATTTATGGCAGGGGTAAAAAAA
>DAOVNY010000029.1 GCA_030630005.1 Bacteroidales bacterium
AACTAAGTTTATCTCCAACTGCCAAAGATTGAATATCAATAAATCCTGCTAAAGAATTCCCCATATTAATAGGAGAAGTGAGTCCATAAAAATTATACGAGCCAATGCTTCTGAATGGAAATTCATTGCCGTAGTTTACCTGCATACCGTCAATAAAAATATTATTGCCATTAGTTTCAATTCCGTAATAAAACATTCGACCTCCTTTTAGGTAATACGCTGACGGATTCAACATACTTAATTGATTAATTGTCCTAAACGGCATTTGCTGGATTTTGTCATAATTTAAAGGAAACAGTTTTAGCTCCGAATAATGTTCATTTTGTGTAGAATCGATTTCTGTATCTGTTTGTGCGATTGTATTGTAACTAACAGAAACAAACAGAAGAATAATAAGGAAGATTTGAATTTTCATATTTTGTAAAATAAAGCTTAATGAAACCTAAAGGTTTTTAATTGTAGAATATGTTAATAGTTTACAAATATAGTAATTTTAAAATATTAATATTATTCATATCTTTGAAAAAATAAAAAGTGGGGACACTGTCCCCACTTTTACCGGTAAATCAAATTTGGCGGTCACTGACTGCCAAATCTGATTATCTTAAAAACAGAGTTGGTGGAAAGCAAATCATTACAGAATTTTCAAATACATATATTGAATAACTCAATAGTATTGACAAAGGTAAAACTGTTGAAATAGTTAATGATTCGTCTGGAATTTCCAGACAAGATTTTCCTATTAATAAGACTTATTGTATTTTTGATGATAGAAATGACAATGAAGCTATAGAAAAATGAATGAAGGACCCTCAATTAAAATATCAAAAAAGGATTGTTGTTTTCCTTGATGTTCTTGGATTTAAAAATTCTTTATACGAATTTGAGAAGGACGCTATAGATAATCATGATAAAAACAAACATAATAATGTCTTAATTTCGGAAAAAGCAAATCAGTTTGTTGGAGTATTTAAAGATGTGATAAGTCTTATAGATGAATATGATTGTAAATATTATTTATTTAGCGATAATATTTGTATTACTGTTGATCCATACAATAATACATCACTTGCAGTTGACATTTTATTTACGGTTAGTGATTTATTCAAAAGATTTTCAGAAATGGGATATTTCATTAGAGGAGGGATAGATTTCGGATGGATGTTGGATGAGGATGATATTGTTCTTGGTGTGCCTTTAGTGGAAGCATATATTATTGAGAGTAAAAAAGCAATATATCCTCGAATAGTATTATCGGAAAAGTATCTTAAATTTCTCAAGAGTATTAATTTGACAGAAAGTGATCGTTTTAATTTAGAAAACTTCCTTATCAAAAGTTGTGAGATAAATTATATAAACACTTTTTACAATATAATAAGGACTGATAATAAAGTTACTTTCCTTGAAACATACAAAAAAGAAATTGCAGAAAAATTATTAGAAACAAAAAATAACGAAAAAATATATGCAAAATTTAATTGGTTGAAAAATGAATTTAACTCTTTTATAGAAAGATATGTAAATAATATTGATTTTTTAGAGCAAGATTTTGTATTTACAACAAAGGATATTGAAAAAATCAAAAAAACTAAAATTTATTAATTATGGAAAATTTTAAATACATGCCAATATTTAGGGCTAGACAACAGGAAATGATTGTGCTCAATGAATTTGATTTTGGGAACAAGATTATTCCGTTAATTGAGATAATTAAAGAAAAAGATAGAAAAAATAATCATCGATCATCGTTTAAGATATATAGTGAACTTGTAAACTCTATTAAGGCTAATAATGTATTTATAGACTTACCAATATATATTCAGTTAAGTAATAGTACAAATATTGAAGTCGTTGCTTTTTCACGAAGTATTATTGAAAATTTACAATCAAGAATAGATTATTTAAGACTATTTAAAGGAATATCTAAGGTTATTCCTGTGATATCAGGACTAACTCAAAAAACAGGAGAGCTAAATACAATTATAACGCAATTTGATGAACTTAGGAATTTATTTCCAGTTATTGGATTCAGAACTTTTCATAATACTATTGAGCAGGAAGAAAAGGAAATAATAAAATGTTTACGACCAAATAAAGACGTTTTAATTTATGATATTGATAATATTTCAATAACTAGTCCTGTATTCAGAATGCAAAGGCCGATTATTGGCAGAATTAAAGCTTATAAAAAAATCCTTATAAGAAGCTCTATCAATAACACAATCCAAAACGTAAATCTTGAGCATACTAAGGTTGTGGCAGAGGCGGACAATAGCTTGATTGAAATGTTTAGCATGTACCATTTTGATGTATTTGGGGATTATGTGGGTATTAAGAAGGATAATCTCACTTCCGGCGGCACAATAAGTCCAGGATTAATTTTCTATGATCCTAATTATAATCTGTATTATGGCTATAAAGGAAAAATGAAAAGTTTGGATGAATTTAAAAATACTATTATTCCAGCAGTTTTAAATTCTAGTTATATTCAAACTCTTTCAAGAAATTTCCCACAATATATTGATCATAATAATGGGATTGAAATAATGAAATCAATAAGCAACGGTAATGAATCCGGTAAAAGTCAGGCTAAGTTTAAGAAAATTGCAATGATGCATTATTTACATTGTATGAAAACAGCTATTGAAGGAGAAACTCAATTGCCTCTCTCGTAAATTACATTAGGCGAAATATTGTGGTTGTAAAAATATTGATAATCAACAGGAAGTATGGATTCTTTGTTTTTTTTTAGAAATTCCCATTTAAAATTGTATCTTTTTTTTAGCATTGTTCGAAATTTATCTTGAATTTCATTAAAAGAAAATGATTTATAAATTAGTAATTTATCATCAGTTTTAAAAAACAATCTCAACTCTTTTTTGGTAAATAAATTCAGTTGAAAATTGCTATCAATATTGTGATTTTTTATTGGTTTCTTTATCAAGAATAAATGATCATTTTTGACAATAAAAATTCCATAATTTTGAGGCAATAGTTTTTTTATGGAATTCAAATGATTTTGCCCAATTACAACATAATTATAATCAAAAAGCAAAGAGTAATCCGAAACTTGTTTTTGTAGTTTAATCAAATTATCTACTTCTGATTTTATTTCATAACTAATAGTATTTCCATTTATTTTAAGAAAATCTAATCTACTCCCATTTGCTTTAATCTCAAAGGCAGCAATAATATCTTCATTAATAAAATAATCAACAAGTAAACTTTTATAAAGTAATTCCGATTTATATTTTCTAAGAATAATGTCATTATACAATGAGTGAATGTCATATTTTGAACGATCTTCAATATCTTTATTGGGTAATATGGTTTGAAGTACAGATTTCAATTGACTGGATGTAAGTAATACGTTGTATGTTCTTGCAAGCTCCTTAGCCGTTTTTATAGTTATTTCATTTAATATGTAATTATTACTTGTCATATAATAGTTTATTATACAAATATAATAATGAAATTGATAAATTGAATAATAATATAAAAAAATAATTCACAATCTGTTGTTGAAGAGAATTCCACTTCACACCCAGTCTTCGTTTGTAAATTGCAAAATTTATTTACTAATTGAAAAACTTATTTGCCAAAATTCTTTTTTATATTTTTACAAAAAAATAAAATGAACCTATTTTATACACCAAAAATAAATTCAGAAATTCACATTCTTGATCAGGATGAATCGCGGCATTGTCTTAAAGTTTTGAGGTTAAAAATCGGTGATGAGATTTTCCTTACTGATGGAAAAGGGAATTTGTATAAATGTGAATTGATTGAAGACCATCCCAAAAAATGTACAGTCAGGATTATTGATATACAAAAAGAATACGAAAAACGTGATGTAAAAATCCATCTGGCTGTGGCTCCTACAAAAAATATAAGCCGCTTTGAGTGGTTTCTGGAAAAAGCCACCGAAATTGGTGTTGATGAAATTACTCCCATCATTTGTGAACATTCCGAAAGAAGAATTATCAAACACGAAAGGCTGAATAAAGTAATCACCGCTGCCTTAAAACAATCGCTTAAAGCATATCATCCGGTTTTAAATGAAATACAAACTTTTAAAAAATTTATGGATTTGGATTTGGCAGGAGAAAAATATATTGGGTTTTGTGAAGACAATCCTGAGCCTTTGAAAAAGGTTTATCCGAAAGGAAAAGATGTACTGATAATGGTTGGACCTGAAGGAGATTTCAGTAAAAAAGAAATTCAAATTGCAAAAGAAAAAGGCTTTATTCCAATAAGTTTGGGAAGCAGCCGTTTAAGAACGGAGACAGCCGCCGTTGTGGCTTGTCATTCTATTAATTTTATGAATGAATAAAAAAATATACCTGATATTATTACTTGGATTATTAATTATTCCAACTGGGATTTTCTCTCAGGAAAGCGGAATTCAAATTGCATTGTTAAAATATAATGGAGGTGGCGACTGGTATGCAAATCCTACTTCCTTACCAAATCTGATTAACTTTTGCAATACAAATTTACGAACAAACATTAATCCGGATAACGCTACTGTTGAAGTTGAAAGTCGTGAAATTTTCAATTATCCTTTTATTCATTTAACAGGACATGGAAATGTTATTTTCTCTGATGATGAAGCGGCAAACCTCAGAAAATACTTAATAGCCGGAGGTTTTTTACATATTGATGATAATTATGGACTTGATAAATATATTCGTCCACAAATGAAAAAAGTCTTTCCCGAACTCAGCTTTATCGAACTACCTTTTGAACATCCCATTTATCATCAAAAATATAATTTCCAAAAAGGATTACCAAAAATTCATGAACACGATAAAAAGGCACCACAGGGTTTTGGTCTGATTTACAAAGGAAGGGTTGTTTGTTTTTATACTTTTGAATGTGATCTTGGTGATGGCTGGGAAGATAAGGAAGTACATCACGATTCTGAAGCAACAAGACTGAAAGCATTAAAAATGGGAGCTAATATTATTCAGTATGTTTTTACGCAATAATTTGGTGGATAGTTTCAGGGCTTTACTATATACAACTAATTACAATAAATTACATTTATTCCTTACTCCATCATTTCCTAAACCCGGAAATAAACTTTATCACTCCTTCTATCACTATCCAAATAGAAATTAAAAAAATCAGTGCATTAATTATCATTAAGAGATAATTATTTTCGGAATTAAAGATTTGTTGATTTTCGATGGTAGCCCAGAAAATATTTATTGTCATAAATACAGCGGGAATAGCAGTTATCAACCATTTCCAGCCTCCTTTGGTTTTTAAATATAAAGAAAGCACTAACAAAGCCAATGCGGCAAGAATTTGGTTGACAGCTCCAAACAAGGGCCATAATGACAGTGCTCCTTTGCCGTCAGCTCCTGAAGCAAAAGCCAGAATTAAAGCTGAAATTACAACCAAGGCTGTAGTAAAATACCTGTTTTTAAAAACTTTTACTTTTGTATTATCAAACAATTCAGTAATAACATATCTCTGAACTCTCGTACCTGTATCAAGTGTTGTTCCTGCAAAAGAAGCTACAAAAACTCCCATAATCACAATGGCAATTTCTTTTGGTACACCCATCGAATCAATCATATTAGCCGACCCAACTACAAAAGCTGTCAATTTTGACCCTAATCCTTGAGCAGCATTCCATGAGGCATAATGGTTGGTCCATGATTGTATTCCGAATAATGTTTCACCGGATTGATTTTCGTATCCCATTCCTATTCCGGCAACTGTTGCAATAATTACTAAAGTAGCCAAAGCTCCTTCTGTTAACATACCTCCATATCCAACAAATAAAGCATCCTTTTCATTCATTACCTGTTTTGAAGATGTACCGGAAGAAACCAGGGAATGAAAACCGGAAACTGCTCCACATGCAATAATCAGAAAAATATAAGGCCAAAGCGGAGGTGCACCTGAAGGATGCGTTTGTATTGCAGGAGCAACAATTTGCAATTCTCCGGCAAAAGAAGAAAAAAACACTCCCAAAACCAATAACGTCATCGCAATTATCAATTGATGTGAGTTAATGAAATCACGGGGTTGAAGCAAAGTTCCAACAGGCAATACTGAAGCTATGTAGGCATAAATAAGTAAAACTATTGTCCAGATACCGGTAGGCGGAATACCAAAAATCACGGGAATATTAAATGGAAATAAATATCCGATATAAACTGTAACATACATCAGGATAACAGCATAAATACTCCATGTCCAGATATTTTTTCCTCGCTTGCTTATCATAAATCCAAGGATAATAGCGATTGGGATTTCTGTCCAGACAGGTATTAACGAAGCAGGAAACATGTCAAAAATAAGAGCAATAACAAGTCCGAATACTGAAATCAATATCCAAAGCTCAATAAAGACAATAATAAAAAATATGAATTTTATACGTTTGTTGATGTATTTTCCTGCAATGTCGGAAATTGACTTTCCCTGATTTCGCATAGAAACGATTAAAACTCCAAAGTCATGAACCGCTCCAATAAATATGCTCCCGAAAAAACCCATAAAACAGCCGGCAACCATCCCCAAATAACAGCTATTGCCGGTCCGACTATCGGTCCTGTTCCAGCTATTGATGCAAAGTGATGACCAAAAATAATTTCCTTTTTTGTTGGTACATAATCAATACCATCATTCATTTCGACCGAAGGAACTGTATTTTCTTTTTTCAGTTTAAAAATTCTTTTTCCGATATATTTTCCGTAAAGGCGGTACATAATAATATAACCGCCAAAAACAGCAAGCATTAATAAAAGTGTAGTCATAATTTATTTTATTATTTTCAAGGGGTCAATTTTGTCAGGATTCAAAGATACAAATTTTTATTTGTAGTTTTGCCACCGAGATATCAATTTCATTTTATGGAAAAAACAAAATATCATTATTCAAAAAATACAATTGAACTTTTTTTTCTTTCATTTATTTTAATTTCACTCTTAGCATTTTCATCTTGCAATTTTATTAAAAATTCAGGTGAACCGGAAAATGAAAACCTTTTCGAGAGTGTGAAATTACTTCCTCTGTCAGACTCAAAACCAAATGGAAATGACACAATTTCTAAAATCAATAATTTGAAAAAATCAATAAAATCCGGTCCAAAAACATTTATTGTTCAAATTGACATTGATTCTGATTTACCTGATTTTACTGTTTATTCAAATATTCTTGAAAAGAAAAAAGCATTCTTAAATTTTATGCGACCTATTATCATCAATGAAAATAATAAGATATTAAAAGAAAGAGAATATATTTTAAGATGTTTGAAAAAAACATACGATGGAAAAAAACCGGAAGAAAAGGAAATAAAAAAATTAAAAACTCTTGCAAAAAAATACAAGACTAATATTTCTGATTTCAACAATAGTAATTCTTTTAGGGATATTTTATTAAGAGTTGACATTATTCCGGTAGAATTAGCTTTGGCACAAGCAGCAAATGAATCAGCATGGGGAACTTCATATTTTTCAACAAAAGGAAACAATATGTTCGGACAGTGGTGTTTTAGCAAAGGTTGCGGAATAATACCCCGTAACAGAGCCAACGGAGCAACGCATGAAGTAGCAGTATTTAAAGATGTAAGTCATTCGGTAAGTGCATACATAAAAAATCTGAATACTCATAATGCCTATAAAAAATTGAGAATTGAAAGATATAAAATGAGACTCGCAAAAGAAGAGCCAACAGGACTTGTTCTCGCAATCGGACTAAAAAATTATTCCGGCATTGGAACAGAATACATAAAAACCCTGAAATCAATGATCAGGGTTAATGAAAAATATATTGGATTGGAAAAGCAAAAACTTGTATGTGATTGATTTCTTATGAAATTTAAATGATGTGAATAGATTTCTCCCTTTGGTCGAAATCTATAAACATAAAAACTTACTAACCTTCTTGTTTTAATAAAAAAGAAAAAAACAGAATATCGAATATCGATTAACGAATAATGAATGATGATTTGAGAAAAAAGGGAAATCAAAAATCGTTAATCAGTGTTCGATATTCGATATTCAAAAGTATTACCAAACTGTATTTCGATTAATTTAAGGTTACTAACCAAAAAAAAGGTTAGCAACCTATCATAAACTTTTAATAATGCAGTAGGTTAAATCTTGTACAATGCAACTCCTTCCCCTTTTGGGGGAAGGCTGGGAAGGGGGAAACAAAAATTTAAAATGACTGAAATTTGCTATCTTCTTAATAACTTTAGGCACTCCAAACTTTAGTTCACTTTAAGTACTACTTTTTCAAAGACGCAATCTGTTCCTCAATAACTTTAATCTTTGACTCAGTATCTTCCTGCTTTTTTCTTTCTTTTTCAATAACCTGAGGTGGAGCATTATTTACAAATCTTTCATTACTCAGTTTTTTCATTACTGAATTCAAAAAACCTTTTGTATATTTTAATTCTTCTTCAAGTTTTTTTATTTCGGCTTCTGTATCAATAAAATCTCCAAGAGGAATATAAAATTCCGTTGAGCGAACAATAAATGACTGAGCTCCGTCAAGCTTTTTATTAATATAATTTATTTCGTTAATGTTGCAAAGTTTGGTTACAACACCATCAAAAGTTAAATCAGCTTTCTGGTTATGATTCTTTTTAATAAAAAGTTCTATGGCTACTTTTTGAAGAATATTTTTTTCTTTACGCAAACTTCTAATCGCAATAATAATTTCTTTTGCAAATTCAAATTGCTCAAGAATTTTGTGATCAATGCGTTGTTTTACGGGCATTTCAGAAATCATAATACTTTCGTTCTCGCTTCTTTCTTTTAAAGTTTGCCAGATTTCTTCTGAAATAAACGGCATAAAAGGATGAAGTATTTTCATGAGCTTTTCAAAAATCTCAACTGTCTCATCAAGGGTCTTTCTGTCAATAGGTTTTTGATATGCAGGTTTTATAGCTTCGAGATACCATGAACAGAAATCATCCCAGATAAGTTTATAGATTTTCATCAAAGCATCTGAAATTCGATATTTTAAAAAATGATCATCAATAACTTTAAGAGCATCATTCAATTTTGCATTAAACCAATTTATTGAAATTTTGTTAGCCTGAGGCTGTTCAATATTTTCATCAATCACCCAGCCTTTAATCAGTCGCATTGCATTCCAGATTTTATTACTGAAATTTCTTCCTTGTTCACAAAGAGCTTCATCAAAAGGTAAATCATTGCCGGCAGGTGAAGTCAAAAGCATTCCAACTCTTACTCCGTCAGCTCCGTATTTTTTGATAAGTTCAATTGGATCTGGAGAATTACCGAGTGATTTCGACATTTTTCTACCGAGTTTATCTCTTACAATTCCTGTTAAATAAACATTTTTAAACGGGATTTCGTTTCTATATTCTTTTCCAGCCATGATCATCCGGGCAACCCAAAAGAATAAAATCTCAGGTGCAGTAACCAAATCATTAGTCGGATAATAATAATTTATTTCTTCGTTATCCGGATATCTTATTCCGTCAAAAACCGAAATCGGCCACAGCCACGAAGAAAACCAAGTATCCAAAACATCCTCATCTTGTTTTAAATCTTCAATTTTTAAATCAGGAAGATTAAAATCAGCCTGAGCTTTTTCAAAAGCTTCTTCTCGTGATTTCGCAACTATCATTTCGTTATTCGGAAGATAAAAAACAGGTATCCTCTGTCCCCACCAAAGCTGACGGGATATGCACCAATCTCTTACATTTTCCATCCAATGGCGATATGTATTTTTGAATTTCTTTGGATGAAATTTAATTGTGTCGTCCATCACAACATCAAGGGCAGGCTTTGCCAGTTCCGACATTTTCATAAACCATTGCAACGAAAGCTTTGGTTCAATCACTTCATCAGTCCTTTCCGAAAAACCAATTTTATTTACATAATTTTCGATTTTGTTAAGATGTCCTTTTTCTTCAAGTTCTTTAAGGATTTCTTTCCTGACAACAAAACGGTCTTTTCCGATATAAAGCTCGGCTTTTTCACTTAAAGTGCCATTATCATTAAAAATATCAATTACATCAAGTTTATGTTTTATTCCAATTTCATAATCATGAATATCGTGTGCAGGAGTAATTTTCAAACATCCTGTTCCAAATTCAGGATCAACATAATCATCTTCAATAATTGGTACCGAACGGTTTACCAAAGGAACAATAACCCTTTTTCCTTTCAGGTGAGAAAATCTTTCATCCTCAGGATGAACACAAACAGCAGTGTCACCAAGAATTGTCTCAGGTCTTGTAGTTGCAATTGTAACAACATCTTCAGAATTTTCAACTTTATATTTCAGATAATATAATTTTGAATTTACTTCTTTATGAATAACTTCCTCATCAGAAAGAGCGGTAAGTGCTTTCGGGTCCCAGTTTACCATCCTCACACCACGATAAATCAAGCCTTTGTTGTACAAATCAATAAATACATCAATAACCGATTCATACATCGATTCATCCATTGTAAATTTAGTACGTTCCCAATCGCAGGATGCACCAAGTTTTTTTAATTGCTCAAGGATAATTCCACCGTGTTTTTCTTTCCATTCCCATGCATGGTTCAAAAATTCATCTCTTGTAAGATCAGATTTTTTTATGCCTTCTTCTTTAAGTTTATTTACAACCCTTGCTTCTGTAGCAATAGAAGCATGGTCGGTTCCCGGCAGCCAGCAAGCATTTTTTCCCTGCATCCTTGCCCTGCGAACCAATACATCCTGAATGGTATTATTTAACATGTGTCCCATGTGAAGTACACCGGTTACATTTGGAGGAGGAATTACAATACAATATGCTTCTCTTTCATCAGGCACCGACCTGAAATATCCTTTTTTCATCCAGTGTTCATACCACTTTGTTTCGGTATTTGCAGGATTATATTTGCTGGGGATTTCCATTATTAAAATAATTTTCTATCGTTAATTTTTAAGTTTGCAAAATTAGTAAAATTTATAGTATTGATTTTCCATGACACCTAAAATCCGCAAGTGTTTTTCTGTTAGCCGCTAATATCACGAATTTTACTTCACTTATTTATAGTATATCAAAATATTATTTAGCCAAAGTAATATCAAATTTGGATAAATGAGTTTTTTAATTATTTTTGTACGCTATTTTAAAAATCAGAAATAAATAATATTATTAATTAAAAATTTAAGTATATGTTTAAAGGACATCCGAAAGGACTTTATGTAGCCTTCTTCGCAAATATGGGAGAGAGGTTTGGGTTTTATACCATGATGGGTATTTTAGTATTTTATCTTACCTCAAAATTCGGTTTAACTGAATCAAATGCCGGAATTATTTATAGTGTTTTCTACGGACTTATCTACGGACTTGCTTTAGTTGGCGGTATAATTGCAGATAAAACAAGAAACTATAAAGGAACAATTTATATTGGTTTAATAACTATGCTTGGTGGATATATCTTAATGACTATCCCTGGATTCGGTTTAATATTTACACTTGTTGCTTTGTTTGTAATTGCTTTTGGTAATGGCTTATTCAAAGGAAATTTACAAGCTGTAGTTGGTCAACTTTATGATGATCCAAAATATTCACATTTAAGAGACTCTGCTTTTAGTGTTTTTTATATGGGAATAAATATTGGAGCTTTATTTGCACCTAGTGCAGCAGCCGGAATTATTAACTGGTTTATCAAATCTCAGGGTTTTATTCGTAATAATGATTTACCTGCACTTATTCATAAATTTCAGGATGGAGCATTAGCTGATACTACAAATTTACAAACTCTTGCAAATGAAGTAAGCGGTGGTATTCAGGTTACTGATTTAGGAGTATTTTGTACTGAATATTTAAGTGCATATGGCACAGGATTTAATTATGCATTTGGTGCAGCCGGAGCAATGATGATAGTTTCTTTTATTATTTACACATTATTCAAAAGAATATTACCGGATGTAAAAAAGGCAGAAGAAGAAAAAGGTCAGGTTGTAGAAATGTCAAAATCGGAAACAAAACAAAGAATGACTGCTTTATTCCTTGTTTTTGGTGTTGTTATTTTCTTCTGGATGGCTTTCCATCAAAATGGATTGACAATGAGTTTCTTTGCCAGAGATTACACAATAACAGAAGTTGGGCCAGGCACATACCTGGTATTTAATATCTGGTCGCTGCTTTCAATAGTTATTGGATTATTGGCACTGGGGACATTATTTAAAAAAGGTTCATCTCCACAAGGACGTTTAATAAGTGGTATTCTTGTTGTTGGAGCTATTGCAGCCGTTTATTATTTTTATAATAACAATGCTACATCAAATCCATTTGCACCTGAATTATTCCAGCATTTTAACCCAACTATGATTGTATTATTAACTCCTGTTATCATAGGTCTTTTCGCATATCTAAACAAACACAAAAAAGAACCATCTGCTCCAAGAAAAATTGGCTTTGGTATGATTCTCGCTGCTTTTGGTTTTGTAATTCTTTTAATTGGTTCGCTTGGTTTAGATCCTTTCGATGTAATGCAAGCTGATCCTGACCACGCAAGAGTTGGTACCGGATGGCTTATAGGCACATACTTTACTTTAACAATTGCTGAATTATTCTTAAGCCCGATGGGAATTTCATTTGTATCAAAAGTTTCTCCTCCAAAATATCAAGGTTTAATGCAAGGTGGTTGGCTTGGTGCTACTGCTCTTGGCAATCAAATGCTTTGGGTTGGAAGTTACCTATATAACAGAGTTGCTATTTGGCAAGTGTGGGCAATTTTTATTATTTTATCATTAATTGCAGCTGCATTTATTTTCTCCGTTATGAAAAAACTGGAAAAAGTATCTTAATAAAATATTTTAAATAATACTTTAAAAGCTGTCATTTAATTATGGCAGCTTTTTTTATATTTTTGTTTTATGAAATTTCAGTGGGGACACAACAGGCGTTTTAATGCTTATTCAAATTATTTTAAAACCACTTTTGGTGAGAGAGTACAGAAAGTATCTGTCGATGCAGGATTTACTTGTCCAAACAGAGATGGGTTTTTAGGAAAAGGCGGGTGCACTTATTGTGATAATGATGCTTTTAATCCTTCGTATTGTTCACCAAAAAAATCTGTAAAACAACAAATTACTGAAGGAATAGAATTCCATAAAGTAAGATACAGAAAAGCAAATAAATATCTGGCATATTTTCAACCCTATTCAAATACTTATGCTCCTCTCGAAAAATTAATTAAAATTTATGATGAAGCATTAAGTATTCCTGAAATAATTGGTTTGGTAATAGGAACCCGTCCCGATTGTGTTGATGATGAAAAACTTGAATATTTCAGTAAATTATCGAAAAAGAATTATGTAATAATCGAATATGGGATTGAGTCGTGTTATAACAAAACTCTGGAGAAAATAAACCGTGGTCATACATTTGAACAAGCTGTTGAAGCAATTGAAAGAACTTCCCGTAAAGGAATAAAAACCGGAGCACATTTAATTTTTGGACTACCCGGCGAAAGCAGAGATGAAATGTTGGAAGAAGCAAAAATACTTTCCAAACTACCACTTAACAATATTAAATTTCATCAGTTACAAATAATTAAAAATACTGTCCTTTCGCAACAATATAAAAATAATCCGGAAGATTTCAATTTTTTTACACTTGATGAATATATAGATTTTATTATTCGATTTCTCGAAATGTTAAATCCGAATTTTGTAATTGAAAGATTTGCAGGAGAAGTACCTCCACGTTTTCTTGACGGTCCGGGATGGGGACTGATTCGTAACGATCAGATTTTAAATCTCATCGAAAGAGAATTAAAAAACAGAAACACATTTCAGGGAAAACTTTTTTCTCCCAACTTCTAACTCCTGCTTACTGCCTACTTCTTTCAGTCTTCAGTTCTCAGTCTTCAGCCCGTTAATTGCAATACTGCCTACTGTTGACTGCCTACTGTTCTTAAACTCCAGTCTTCCAACTTCCTATTTCTGACTTCTAACTTCCGACTCCCGACTTCCAACTTCCAACTTCCAACTTCCAACTTCTAATTTTAGTCATTTATCAATTTTAGTCATTTTAAATTTCAGTCATTTTAAAATTTTATTAACGAATATTTCATTTTATAAAAATAAATCTTACTTTTGCTTTGCTGAAATATTAATTATTAACTATAAAATTCTTTATTATGAAAAAATTCTTACTTTTTACCGCAGCCATTTTATTTGGTTTTGCAACAATGGCTCAGGTCGTAATTTATCAAGATGACTTCGAGTTATACACTACCGGCGACTATTTAGCCACACAATCTGCAGATTGGACAACATGGAGTAATGCTCCCGGTTCTTCCGAAGATGCATTTATTAGCGAAGATCAGGCTCAAAGCCCAATCAAATCCGTATTAGTTGAAGGCTCTTCCGATTTGGTTAAACCTTTAGGTGACAAAACTTCAGGAAAATACGAAATCAGTTTCGGGTTTTTTGTTCCTGCCACTTTTGGTGGATATTACAACCTTCAGCATTTTGAATCTCCGGGTGTAGAATGGGCTATGGAAGTCTATTTTGGCTCTGATGGAAATGCTACTGTACATGCAGGTGGTGAAAATGCTGCTGCTTTTGCATTTAATCTTGATGAATGGATTGATGTTCAAAATATTGTTGACCTTAACAACGACACAGCCGAGTTATGGATCAATGGTACTTTTATTCACGGATGGCAATTCAGTCTTCAGTCAGGAGGTACTGCAGGTACACTACAATTAGGAGGAGTTAATCTCTTTGCAGGTGCTCTTGCAGGTGATACACCTAAATATTATTTTGATGATTTCCTTTATCAGGAACTTCCAAATGTTATTTATGAAGATGATTTTGAATCGTATAATGTTGGCGATTATTTAGCTGTTGAATCAGAATGGTGGGATACATGGAGTGGAAATCCGGGTTCAGCCGAAGATGGTTTGATTAGTGATGAACAAGCACATAGCGGAACACAATCGCTTAAAATTGAAGGAACAAATGACCTTATTCTTCTTATGGGCGACCGTATTTCAGGTCAGTATCAGGTAGATTTTTATTATTATGTTCCAGCAGGATATGGAGGATATTACAACTTCCAGCATTTTGAAACTCCCGGTGTTGAATGGGCATTTCAAGTTTATTTTGGTGAAACCGGTGACGGATTTATTCATGCCGGTGGCGAAGATGCTGCATTCTTTACATACAACCATGACGAATGGGTATTATGCAGCCAGTTTATTAATCTTGATGATGACTGGGCAGAACTTTACATCGGAGGAAATTTTATTTATGAATGGCAATGGAGTTTACAATCATTTGGTGACCCTGGTACAAACCAACTTGGCGGTGTTAATATTTTTGCCGGTGCACCAACCGGAGAAACACCATTATATTATATGGATGATATTGTTTGGACAGAAATTTCATCAAGTAGTGACCCAAATATTGCAGTTACACCTACAAACTTCCAAGAAATTATTGCACAAGGAACAATTGTTAATGACAATATGAACATTGAAAATACAGGTTCTGCAAATCTTGAATTCGATCTTGAAATTATTTATAATATTGCTGATAGCAAATCTATTCCTCAAAATGAAACAACAAATGTTGCAAATCATAAAGTTTTGAGCAATAGCTTAGTTTCTAAAGCTCCAAATCCACAGTCAGGTGGTTCACCAACTCCTTCTGATGATGTAATTCTTAATTATGACGGTGATAATGCAAGTGCTGTTGGACTTACTAACCCCGGAATATGGCAAGCTTCTGCTAAATTCCTTAATGTTTTAACACTCCCTTATGCAGGAATGGAATTAACTTCTGTTGAAATATACATTCATGATTTAGTTGCAGGATTCACTCTTAAAATTTATGGAGAGGGCGATTATGATTATGAACCCGGCGATCTTCTTGCTGAGCAAGTTTTTACTCCTACAGCAGAATCATGGAACACAATCGTTCTTGACGAACCTGTTACAATTACAGGAGAAGATATTTGGGTTGGTTATGAAATGGACCAACAAGGTACAGATATTTTCCCTGCCGGTTATGATGTAGGTCCTGCTGATCCTAACGGCGACTGGATCAAAACAGGTATTGCATGGGGACATCTGTCAAGTAGTCCTGATTTTGACTGCAACTGGAATATTAGAGCACACCTCACAGGTGATGTTATTACTCAATGGTTATCAGTTGATCCGACTTTAGGAACAGTAATTCCGGGAGAAAACACTGATATTACAGTTACATTTGATGCCACTAATTTTGAAATAGGCTCTTATTCAGCTACGATTCAAGTTAACAGCAATGCACCAACAACTCCACTTATCGAAGTTCCTGTAATGCTTGGTGTTATAGTTGGAATTGATGAAGCAGAAGATAATACTGCTATAATGATTTATCCTAATCCTGTAGCTGATTATTTGAACATAAATTCTAATAAAGAAATTCAAACTATTAGAATGATTAATTATGTTGGTCAAGTTATTTTTAACAGAAGCGTTAATAATGAACTGATTAAAATAAATACTTCTGATTATAGAGCCGGTATTTATTTCATTCAAATCACTACTGTGGATGGAATAATCACAAAACAAATAGTTATACAATAACATTTATTAAAAATATTTTTTAAAGGGGTTGTTTTTCAACCCCTTTTTTTATTATATTGGGGCAATTAACCCAACTTGCATTTTTTTACCCGAATTTTGACTACCCGAAAAAAAACATTTTTGCAAATCACTGATATTCAGTATAGGTTTGTAATTTATATTCATTCCGAATAGAGTTAATATACTATATATCTGCATTATAGGATTTTTGAATATCATATGTAGTCCCCGAGACAATTTGTTTATTGAATAATAAATTTGCATCTTATGCAAAATGTTTATAAAGACAATTGTTAAGACAGACAAGAAGAGCGGAAAGCGATATGATTACTACCGTTTGTGCGAAAGTTATCGAATTGCTGGAAAACCACGCCACAGAACCATTCTTTCGCTCGGACTTTTAGATGAGCTTAAATCAAAGGGTGAGCGTAAATTACTAGCTGACAGGATAGAAGATATGATAAAGGGCTACAATAAACTTTTTATCAGTAATAAGGAATCTCATATTGAAAAATATGCCAAAGCATTTTATAGCAAAATGATTAATCAAAAACTTTTGGATGTAAAAAGCATAGTCCCTACCGAAAAAGAAATAACGGATTTTCAGAATATTGATATAAATACATTAACAACAAAGCAAGCCAAAGATATAGGTTCTGAATGGCTTACATATCAAACGATCAAGCAATTAAAAATGGATAATATGCTTGAAGATTTGGGTTTTGAGGCCAAGCAGATAAAGATAGCAACAGCACATATAATATCAAGATGTGTTTATCCTGCATCAGAGCATAAAACAGCATTATGGATAAATGAAAATTCTGGTTTATTAGAATTGCCGGGGTTTGAAAAACTTAGAATAAATAAAAACCATTTATATGATAT
>DAOVNY010000050.1 GCA_030630005.1 Bacteroidales bacterium
AAATTAGATACATTGCAAATCGCTTCAGTTTCGATTGGAGTCGGAGTTGATAATGAATTTCAACATTCTCTGGAAAAATATGCCGGAATTGAAAAATTTTATTTACCAAAAGTATCCACCGAAGATGAAAGAAATATTCTGATTGAAGATCTGTCAAAATATGATTTGATAATTATTGGGATTCAGAAAACTAATATGTTTGCATCCAGAAATTTCGGGATAAGTGATGAATGTATTGAGTTTGTGAATAATATAAGTTCGGAAAAAAAGATCATTCTTGATATTTTTGCAAACCCATATTCGCTCAGCAATTTTTCTCTTAACAAAAACATAAAAGCCATTTTGGTTTCGTATCAGGATAATCCTTTAACAAATAATATTTCAGGACAGATAATCTTTGGCGGGATTGGAGCACAAGGAAGACTTCCGGTTACTGCTTCCACAGATTTTCCTTTGGGAACAGGAATTGATACTGAGGCAATCCGTTTAAAATACACCGAACCTGAAGAACTGAATATTTCCCGTGATGATATTGCCGTTGCCGATTCTATTGCAATGTCGGGCATTATTATGGAAGCTTATCCTGGATGTCAGGTCATAGCGGCAAAAGACGGAAAAGTGTTTTACAACAAAACTTTTGGATATCACACTTATGAAAAGAAAAATATTGTAAAAGAAACTGATATTTACGACCTTGCTTCTATTACTAAAATTGCCGCAACAACAATTTCTGTAATGAAACTTAGTGAAAATAAAGAGATTGACATTGATGAAAAAATCTCATCTTTCCTCCCGTATTTACGAAATACTGATAAAGAAAATATTGTTATTCGCGAGCTGATGACTCATCAGGCAATGTTCCAGCCATGGATTCCGTATTTCCGTTCAACAATCGAAAATGGGACACTTGATACTACTATTTACAGTCGTGAAATATCATCTGAATTTCCTATAAGAGTTGCCGAAAATCTGTACATTAGAAAAAATTATGCTTACTCTATCTTCGACAGTATAATTTTTTCTCCTTCACGGAATATTACAGAATATAAATACAGCGACCTTGGTTTTTATCTTTTATCCGAAACCATAAAAAATGTTACTAATAAACCTTTTGATAAATATGTTGAGGATAATTTTTACAGTTCATTGGGGTTAAGTAAAATGACATTCCTGCCAAAAGAGCGTTTTGATATTTCCATGATCACACCAACCGAAGATGATAAAGAATTTAGAAATCAGTTAATACATGGTGATGTTCACGATCCGGGAGCAGCAATGTTAGGTGGAATTGCAGGTCATGCAGGATTGTTTTCCAATGCAAACGATCTTGCAATATTAATGCAAATGCTATTACAAAACGGAGAATATGCCGGCGAAAAATATCTGGATTGTGAAACAATTGAAGAATTTACAAAAAGTCAATTTCCTTTAACAGGAAACAGGAGAGGCATTGGATTTGACAAGCCATTACTTGAATTTGATACCAACGGACCAACTTGCAAAAATGCATCACCCGTAAGTTACGGACATTCCGGTTTTACCGGCACTTATGTTTGGGTTGATCCAAAAAATAATTTTATTTACATATTTTTGTCGAATCGTGTTTACCCTGATGCAGCAAATTGGAAGATCGTTGAATTTGATATTCGCACAAATCTGCATCAGGCTTTTTATGATGCTATTGAAATTTCAAAGTGATGAGTATAAATGAATGATTGATTGAATAAATGATAAAATGATAAAATCAATCAATATTGGGAATTATGTGTATTTAATCATTTTATCATTTACGCATTTACACTAAAATAACAACATAACTATTTATATAATTATGAAATGCCGAACAAAATCAATCTTACTGTGGATATTCGCAGTATTATTCATGACCGGAATTGCAATTTATCAAAGACTCACAGGTCCCACGCATCCGGTAAGAGGAAAAGTCAATATTGAAAATAATGTTATTAAATACAAATTACTGACATCCTACGGTGGAGATGATGATGCCACATTGAGTTTTGAAGTTCCCGACGAAAGCATTGAAGGCAAATTTATATACCGGCGTTTTAAAAGTCATGATGAATGGTCGGAAGTTCCAATGCAAAGAGATGGGAAAACCCTGATATCAAAAATTCCTCATCAGCCTCCGGCAGGAAAAATTATTTATGAAATAATCCTCACAAAAAACAACAAGAATTACTCATTGACCGAAGAACCTGTGATCATACGTTTTAAGGGAGGAGTTCCTGATTACGTATTAATTCCACATATCCTCTTTATGTTTCTCGCAATGGTTTTTTCATTACGAACAGGATTTGAAGCTTTGATAAAAGGTCATAACACATTTAATTATACCAGAATCACTTTATTTGCTTTATTGATTGGCGGTCTTATTTTAGGACCAATTATCCAAAAATTTGCATTTGGTGCATTCTGGACAGGCTGGCCATTGGGGCATGATCTTACAGATAATAAAACTATTGTTGCATTTATCTTTTGGCTTATCGCATTTATTAATTTGTATAAAAACAAAGAAAAAAGAGGATGGGCTTTAGTTGCTTCCATTGTATTATTGGCAATTTACCTGATCCCTCATAGTGTTCTCGGATCGGAGATTGATTATACGGCGGTGGGGGAATAATTGTAATTGGTTGTAATTGGTGGTAATTTTTTAAAACAATGAAACCATATAAATCAAAATGATAAAAAATGATATTAATAATAATAGCAATAACGGTTGTAATTTCGTTTTTGGCATTTCAAAACCGGGAACTTTCAGATAAACTCAGGTTTAATGCTTATGCAATTAAACATCATAAAGAAGGCTGGCGATTTTTCTCTTATGCTTTGGTTCATGCAGACTGGACTCACCTTTTTATCAATATGTTTGTCTTGTATTCTTTTGGTGATGTTGTTATTAAAGCATTCCGGTATTTCTTTGATTTAAAAGGCTTTTTCTATTTCATTCTGTTATATATCGGAGGAACAATATTTTCGGTTCTTTTTGATTACAGAAAAAACAAGGAAAACCCATATTACAATGCAGTTGGAGCATCGGGAGCAGTATCTGCGGTTGTATTTTCAAGTATTCTGATTTATCCTACCGGATCGGTTTATTTGTTTTTAATTCCATTTCCTATTCCATCGGCAATATTCGGAGTTTTGTATTTGGTATATTCTGCATACATGTCGAAAAGAGCAAAAGACAATATCGGACATAGTGCACACTTTTGGGGAGCAGTCTTCGGACTTGTTTTCACAATTATCTTAAAACCTGTTTTTGTAACAGCTTTTTTTGATCAGGTGTTTTAAAATTTTTATTTATTCAAAGAACTTTTATTATATTTGCCATTCAAAACACACACTATGAATAAAAACCAATATTCAAGGTTTTATTTATTCAATAATTTGGACAATTAAACACAAAAAAATTATGAAGAAAATTTTTTACTTATTGATTTTATCTTTTGTTTTGGTTGGTTGCAAAAGTTATGTACAAATTTTTGAAACTAAAACTACTAATACTAATATTGAAGACGGATTTTATATTTATGAAACTGACACATTGAAAATAACTTATGCGTTTTGGGCTAAAAAAGGGATTCTTTCATTTGCAGTATTTAACAAACTTGACAAGCCTTTATATATTGACTGGAAAAAATCTTCATATATTGATAATTCAAACAAATTAAACTATTGGGTAGATGAAGAGAGAAGTAAGTCAGTTTCTTATTACGGCAGCTATTTTTATGAAGGTCCTTTACTTAAACCTGGGTACTCAATTAATGAAGCAATAGGAACGATAAATTCATCAAAAATAAAGATTGAAAGAATAACATTTATTCCGCCAAAATCAAATTATTATAGATCACAATTTTATCTTTTGCCTTTAAAATATTATAAACTTGACTTAAAAACTGAATTTACTGAAGTAAATAGAAATGATAATCCTAAAAAAAAGACAAAAATATTTGAAAAATTTTACTCAAAAGAAAATTCACCATTAATATTTAGAAATTTTCTAGCTTTTTCATTAACAGAAGATTTTAATGAAGAATTTTACGTTGATAACGAGTTCTTTTTATCAAACATCAAAGAAATGGATTACAGACATTATAAATATAGAGAAAAAAATACAAATGGGGAGTTTATTTATGTGAGACCTTATAAAAAAAATACATCATTTTATTTATTTCCAGAAGACAAAAGCATAGAACACAGAAAAAGATATGATGATAAAAAATAACAAACACTATCAATGGAATTTAACTAAAGACTTTTAACAACCATTTATCAAAATTATTCCAAAAATTATAATATTTGTTTTATGGTAACAAAAAAGCTAATTTAGAAAGTAAAATTAAGAATATGAAATACGAGTACGATGTTGCATTATCATATGCAAGAGAAGACAGAAAATATGTTGAAAAAGTTGCCAAAATACTTGATTCCAATGGAATTAAAGTGTTTTATGATAAATTCGAAATAACTGATATTTGGGGCAAAGATTTGGCCGTACACTTTGATTTTGTTTATCGGAAAAGTGCCAAGTATTGTATCCTATTCATTTCTGAACATTATAGTAAAAAAGTATGGACACGTCATGAGATTCGATCTGCATTATCTAAAGCACTAGAATCTAACGAGGAATATATTCTTCCTGCAAGATTTGATGATACTGAAATTGATGGTATAAGACCAACTATTGGATTCATTGATTTAAGAGACTTTGAACCATCTCAATTTGCAGAACTTGTAATTCAAAAAGTAAAGAATGAACCAAGCAAACCATTAACCCAATCTTCAGGAAATCCTAAAGCTGTAATTCACTTAAGTCTGAATTACAATCTTTCTAGTTTTGGATTAGATTCTAGTGCAATCTTCATTGTTCAAATTACGAATTTGAATAAGGAATACAGATATTTCTATGAGCCACAATTTATTTTTTCTCATTCTTATAAAGGTGCTGACGCAATGTATTTAAGGGATAGGATTTCTGAAACCAAATTTCCTGCAAAGTTAGAATATGGTCAGGAAAACAAAATCACATACATAATTCAACCAGAAAGTTTAATGATATGGAAAGAACTTCCTAAAAAAGCAACAATTAAGGCTGTGGTATATACAACAACAAAAGAATCGTTTGAATCTAATAGTATAGATGTGGCAAATATTATTAAAGTCTTAACCCAAAAAGGATTCGATACTTAACAAAAGATAAAATAAATTTGCTTACTGTACTACTTGAAACTGTGTTAAATAATAGATAGTTTTAGGATTATTATAAAATTAGAGAAAACCTACTTTATCAAGAATGTCATTCATAAATAAAAACTCTCTCAAATCTTATAAAGACTAATATTTTAAGTTTAATTGGGAATTTAACTCCAAGGCATTCATAACCGAAAAATATTAAAGCACATCAAAAACCTGAAACAAAATATTAGCTATTTTTATGAAAATTCAGCTATTACGTTAGTTTATCAAGCTTGTAAAAATTCCAAAATTCTTTAATTCATTTCCGGATTAGATGAGAAATTATTCCATATTTCATAATCACTTCCTAATGTATCGAGTGAGGCTTTCCAAAGATTATCAGTATAGATATAATTATATCAAATATTCAAAAAAGTTTTTACTGTCAATTATATTAACAGATATTTCAGGATAATTTTCGGTAAACTTTTTGGGAATTCTTACTTTTTTATTTGCATTCCATTTTATTTCGTAAGCATTAATTGTATTTTCTACTTCTTCAATAAAATCAATTTCTTGTTGTTGATGTGTTCGCCAGAAATAATAATTTGCATTAATATCATTATTCAGATTTAATTTGATACGTTCGGCAATAATAAAATTTTCCCACAAAACTCCTTTATCAGGTCTGTCATCAAGAGGCAGAAAATTATTTAATAAAGCATTGCGAACTCCTGTATCCCAAAAATATATTTTGCTTTTATGCTTCAGCTCGGTGCGTATATTGCGACTAAAAGAACTCAATCTGAAAATAACGAAAGTTTGTTCAAGAAGTTGTATATATGATGCGACAGTATCTTTGGAAATACCAAGCGTATTAGAAATTTCGTTGTAAGAAACTTCACTTCCGATTTGTAAAGCTAATGCTTTTAATAATTTTTGAATAACTTCCGGTTTTCTTATACCTTGCCATGTAAAAACATCTTTATACAAGTAACTTGTAGATAAATTCAATAATATTTTTTTTGCATTTTTATGATTCATCACAACATCAGGATACATTCCATAAATGACACGGTATTTAAGTGAGCTTTTTAGAAACAGGTAATCGTGATAATTTATTATTTCTGAAACAGAAATTGGTGTAAGCATAAGTTCGTATTTACGCCCCGTGAGTGGTTCGTTAATTTCATTAGCCAAGTCGAATGACGATGAGCCGGATACAACAATTTGTTTTTCTGGAAAATTATCTGCTATTAATTTCAAAGTCAGCCCTATATTTTTTATTCGCTGGGCTTCATCAATAAATATATTTTTTTTATCAGTAATAATTAATTTTATTTCAGCAAGGCTAATATTAGTAAGAGTCTCAACAACAGGCGGGTCATCACAATTTAGAAACAATGTATCATTGTCATTTCCATTTATTAATGACTTTATAAGAGTTGTTTTTCCAACTTGTCTTGCTCCATAAATAATTATTATTTTTCCTTGATAAAAATATTTATCTATAATATTTTGTAATTGCCTTTTTATCATCGTATTAACTATTATTAGATTTAAAAATAAATTTTATTTTTTTCAAAGATATAAAACTTTTTTAATGTAATAGCTATTTTTATGATAATTCAGCTATTATATTAGCCGTTTTTATAGGTAATTTGGCTAACGTAATAGCCGAATTTATATAAATTCAGCTATTACGTTAGTTTATCAAGCTTGTGAAAATCCCAAAGTTTATTAATTCATCTCCGGATTGGATGGGAAATTATTCCATATTTCATAATCACTTCCTAATGTATCGAGTGAGGCTTTCCAAAGATTATCAGTATCGGTAGTTAGTAGTTTTTTGGTATTCATAGCCGAAACAAGCCATGAGTTTTTTTCTAATTCACCTTCAAGTTGTTTTGATTCCCAACCTGAATAACCTATATAAAATCTAATATCATTTTTATCAAGCAATCCCAGCATTATCATTTCTTTAATCTCATCAATATTGCCACCCCAGTAAAGTCCATCCATAATCTCATTACTGTTACTGATTTTTGCTCCCAGTGTGTGAACAAAAAACAAACTGTCGTTTTTTACAGGACCACCAAGATATAACTGAGCATCAAAATCAGGAAAATCTTTAATTACTTCATTAAATTTTGTGTTGATAGGCTTGTTCATTATTACTCCGAATGAACCTTCTTCATTATGTTCGGCAAGCAATACAACTGATCGCTTAAAAAAATAATCATTTAAAAATGGTTCTGATATCAACAATTTCCCGCGGGAAGGAGCGATATTATTTGATTTTATTTTTAGATATTTACCGATATCTGTCATAATTAATAAATTTTCAATTGCAAATTATTACTTTTGAACTTTTAAATATATATCAAATATAATACCATTTTGGTGGAGAAACAAGATAATTTTAAAAAATATAAATTATTACGTGCTGAATATCCATATTTTGTATTCGAGAAATATAGCTATTCCACTACTGATAACGCACTAAATATTGAATATTTATTCAATCTGTCGGATAAATATTTTTTCAAACCAAAACTAACTTTTCCAAAACGGAAATTCTATAAAACTGAAATAATACCCGATGCTGTATTACAAAATCTTGTTTTTAATCTTGGAATGATAGAATTAATAAGCTATTGGAAAGCTGCTTGTTCTCCCGAAATTATTATCAAACCACATTCTCTGACAAACAAACAAATAGAATGGTGGAAAAAATTATATTTCAATGGTTTAGGTGAATTTTTTTATTTGAATAATATTAAACCCGATATAAATTCTTTTGTCAAGATAAAAAGTACATCTGATGACAAACTTTCAGCTTTTAAGGTTCAGACAAATAACGACATAATTGTTCCCATAGGTGGAGGAAAAGATTCTGTTGTAACAATTGAAACTCTGAAATCAACACATAAAAACATCACTCCTCTAATTTTAAATTTAAACGAATCAAGAGAAAGAACTATAAAAACCGCAGGATTTTCCATTGATAATTCAATAGTGATAAACAGGACTATTGATCCGAAATTGATTGAATTAAACGAAAAAGGATTTTTAAACGGTCATACTCCATTTTCGGCGGTTCTGGCATTTACTTCGGTGATAGCTGCTGTTATTTCAGGAAAACGAAACATTGCTCTTTCCAACGAATCGAGTGCAAACGAGGCTACTGTCGGGGATACTAATATCAATCATCAGTACTCAAAATCTTTGGAATTTGAAAAAGATTTCAGAGAGTATTTATCAAAATATATTAGTGAGGATATAAATTATTTTAGCTTTTTACGCCCGCTTAACGAGCTGCAAATAGCAAAATTATTTTCAAAATATTCTCAACATTTCTCCGGATTCAGAAGTTGTAATGTTGGAAGCAAAACCAACGAATGGTGTGGTAATTGCCCGAAATGTCTTTTTACATTTATCATTTTATCACCTTTTATTGAAAGAAATAAACTTATTAAAATATTTAATAAAGACCTTTTTGATGATGAGAATTTAATTGACATTTTTGAGCAACTGACCGGCAACACAAAAGAAAAACCTTTTGAATGTATTGGAACAATTGATGAAGTAAATGTTGCTGTCAGAGCATTTATCGAATCATCTGACAAAGAAAATTTACCAAAACTTCTTCAGCATTACAAAACACAAATGATGCACAAAAAGCAAACATTTCCCGGTAAGGAAAAATTAATCAGTAATTTTGAGAATGAGAATTTCTTGACTGAGGAGTTTATGGTTTTATTACAAACTTAATGAATGAATGATTGATGGAGTATTGAGTCCACTCCGAAAAGTAATAAAAACGAAAATGTCACTCAAAGAAATACAAAGAACAATAAGTTAGAAATCTTACTCAATGTAACTCCTTCCCCTTTTGGGGGAAGGTTGGGATGGGGGTGATTGAATGAATGATTAAATGATTGAAATTCTAAAAAATAAAATTGAAAATAAAAATGTTGTTATTCTTGGTTTTGGCAGGGAGGGGCAATCGACTTATAAATTAATTCGAAAATATTTTCCTGAAATACCTCTTACCATTGCCGATAAGAACGAAAACATCATTAAAGAAAAAAACTATCATTATAACGACAAAAACCTAAAGTTTGTCCTTGGTAAAAAGTATCTGAAAAAACTAAACGATTATGATGTGATTTTAAAAACTCCCGGAATTTCGCTTAATCATTTAAACAAACCGGTAGCAAAAAAGCGACTTACATCACAAAGCGATATTTTTCTTCAGGCATATTCTCAACAAACAATCGGGATAACAGGTACAAAAGGTAAAAGCACAACCGCAAGTTTAGTACATCAGATAATCAAATGCCACACAGATAATACTGTTTTGGTTGGCAACATCGGCATTGCACCATTCGACAGTATCAATCAAATTGACAAAAACACAAAAATTATTTTTGAATTATCGTCACACCAGCTTGAACATATCAGAAAATCACCTCACACCGGAGTTTTACTTAATATTTTTCCTGAACATCTCGATCATTATAATTCATTTAATGATTATAAAGACACAAAATTTTTAATCACAAAATATCAGGTAAAAAACGATTATTTTATTTATAATGCCGACGATGAAACTATCATCAAAGCACTTGATAAATATTCATCTAAAAAGAAAAACTATTCTTTTTCATTAATAAAAACGCCAAATAACGGGTGTTTTGCTGACGAAAAATCAATCCATTTTGTGAAGGATAACGAAAGTCAGGAATTTTTCAGTGTGACCGCTCCACGCTTTTTAAAAGGAGAACATAATTTTAAAAATATTATGGCAGCTATTATTTGCTGCAAGATTTCAGGTATTCCAGATGATGCAATACTCGAAGGTATCAGAAAATTCAGGGGGCTACAGCATCGTCTTGAGTATGTTGGGAATTTTAAAAATATTCATTTTTACAACGACTCCATCGCTACTATTCCCGAGGCTACAATTGAAGCCGCGCGAACAATAAAGAATATCGATACAATAATTCTTGGCGGTTACGATCGTGGTCTTGATTATAAATATTTGGCTGAATTCCTTGCCGGAAGTTCAATAAGAAACCTAATATTTATTGGAAAAGCAGGAGAAAGAATGAAGGAGTTAATCATGAATCATAACAACAACGATCAAAAATATTTTTCTGTTGAAAACTTTAATGATGCTTTTAAAATCATTAAAAACAATACAAAAACAGGAAAAGTCTGTTTACTATCGCCGGCAGCAGCAAGTTACGATATTTTCAGGGATTTTATCGAAAGAGGTGAGGTATATAAAAAATTAGCAAGAAGTATGTAACTCCTTGCTAATTTCATTTGTAAAAAAAAATCCGGTTCTATTCTTTTTTATCTTCTTTTTCATCTTCTTTTTTCACGACTTTTTTTGCAGTTAGTTCTTTTTTTGCCGGTTTTGTTTCTTTCTTCACTTCTTTTTCAGCTTTTTTTGTTGAAGGTTTTGTTTCAGCAGTCGTTTTTTCAACTTTTTTCTTTGGGGTTGATTCTGCTTTTTTAGGTTCTGTCTTTTTCTTTTCTATTTTTTCAACAGGCTTTTTCTTTTTAGCAACTTTTTTTACAATTTTTACTAATTTTCTCTTTTTTTTGGGTCTTATAATTCCATAAGAACCCTTTATTCTTTTTCCCCTTTTAGTTTTTTTATCACCTTTCCCCATAACTTTTATTTTGATTTTTATAATTTCCGGTAAAGATACAAAAAAAATATTGTCTATATCAAAAAATATTAAGCTGTTGAAATTCAATGATTAAAACCGAAGTTGGAAGCAAATCTTTATTCTTCAATCTTCGGACTTCTATCTTCTGGCTTTTAAAAATTCTCTTTCAATAACATCAGCCCTATTAATAGTATTTCTTGCCCAATCAAGTTTGATGTCAATTATTTCTTCTTCGGTAAGATGCCAGTCAATATCTGACTTACGAAGTTTTTCAGAGAGATAATGAAGTGACAGAGCAGCAGAAACAGAAATATTATAACTTTCGGTAAAACCATACATTGGGATATTTACAAATTCATCGGCATTTTCAATAACTTCATCAGATAAGCCTTCGAGTTCGGTACCAAAAACCAGTGCAAATTTCCCGTCGAGGGAAAGATCCTCAAGCTTACAATCATTTTTATGCGGACTTGTAGCAACTATTCTGTATCCGTCATTTTTTAGTTTATTTAATGTCTTTATTGTGTTTTGCTCTTTATGATTGTATTTATTTATGCTAAGCCATTTTGAAGATCCTAACGCCACATTATCACTCAAAACATATTCATTCCTGTTTTCAATAATATGAACATCCTGTATCCCCAAGCAATCACAGCTTCTTAAAACTGCACTGGCATTATGCGACTGGAAAATATCCTCCAATACAATGGTAATGTATTTTGTACGAAATTTGATAACCTCTTCAAATCTTTGTTTTCTGTTCTCCAAAATAACTCCTAACATTTGTTTAAGCAACTCTTTCTTAACAGAAATATCATTTATAGAATTCATTATCAAAATTTGATTTTTCAAAAAAAAATGTAAATTATCATCAATACAACTTATGCAAAAATAAATAATATCGTGAGTAATCTGCGTTAAAATAAAAAGATTAATTTTATAATCTGTTTACCCTGTGGAATAATAATTTTTATGTATATAAATACTAAATTACAAATTATTCAACAGGGTAAATCTGTGGCTAATATTGATTAATATAAAACCAAATAAAAATCAGAAATAAACAGTTACTATTATCTATGAAAAAGAAATCACTCATAATAATTATTTCCATTGTTTTATTATTGTTTTCTGATTTTGGGTTTTCACAAAGCTCAAATAAAAATTGTGCGAAGCTTTTTAAAAAAGCTAAAACAGCATACATTTCCCATGAAAATGAAAAAGCTGAAAAGCTGTTGAAAAAAATCATAAAAAATGATTCTGTTTTTATTGAAGCCTGGCTTTTGTTGGGTGATATTTATTTGGATTCGAAAAAGACTGATGATGCAATTAATGCATACCAAAAAGCAATAGCAATCGACGCAGGATTTTTTCCCGGAGCATGTATGATTGCAGGAAATATTGATTATTCAAACGGGAGATTTGAAAAAGCGATTGAGAATTTTTCAAAATTTCTTAGTCTGGAAAATATTTCGGAACAAGAAAAAATTTCGGCTGAAAATAAACTGGGAAAAGCTCAATTTGCTCAATATTTATTTTCTCATCCTGTACCTTTCGATCCACAAAATCTTGGTGACAACATCAATACTGAATTTGATGAATACATCAATTCCTTTTCAATTAGTGAATCTGAATTATTTTTTACAAAGAAAATACCTTCGAAGAATTTCACAAAAGAACGTCCGGTTTTTAATGAGAAATTATGTTATTCAAATAAAACAGACAGCATTTGGAATAAATCTGAAAAGTTTGAAAAATTTTCTGATAACATTGAAAATTTTGTTGCATTATGTCTTTCACCGGATGGAAGATATTTATTCTTTTCGGGTTGTCATTTGAATGATGGACACGGAAGCTGTGATTTATATTATTCAAAAAAATCAGGAGATAAATGGGAAAAGCCCGTTAATCTTGGCAATACGGTTAATTCAAGTGCATGGGAATCGCAACCTTCATTTTCTTCAGACGGAAAAACACTATATTTTGCCAGTAATCGCAAGGGAGGCAAAGGAAGCTCAGATATCTGGAAAACAGAAATTAAAAATGGCTTTTGGGAGAAACCCGTAAATCTCGGTGATTCGATAAACACTGAAAAAGAAGAAATGTCCCCGTTTATTCATTTCGACAATCAAACACTTTATTTTTCCTCAAAAGGTCATCCGGGAATGGGAGAAGCTGATTTGTTTGTTTCGAGAAAAGATGAAAACGGCAAATGGCAAAAACCAAAAAACCTCGGGTACCCGATAAATACAATTTTTGATGAAATAAATATTATTATCAACTCTAAAGGAAATAAAGCATATATCTCTTCTGATTTGCCCGG
>DAOVNY010000023.1 GCA_030630005.1 Bacteroidales bacterium
CAAGGGGTATTCTTCACGAAAAGGAAACTTGGTTTATTTTTATTTATGATGATATAAATCCTAAAATTAAAGGTATTGGCGAATGTGGACTTTTCCGTGGATTAAGTGCTGATGACAGACCTGATTATGAGGAAAAGTTAAAAGAAGTTTGTGAAAGCATTTCTGCTAATAAATTCTGGATTGAGGAAGGCTTAAATAAATTTCCGTCAATAAAATTCGGTTTGGAAACAGCATTACTTGATCTTAAAAACAAAGGCAAGCGAATCATTTTTCCATCGGAATTTACAAAAGGAAATACTTCTATTCCAATCAACGGATTAATTTGGATGAACTCATTTAGCTCGATGAAAAATCAGGTAAATAAAAAACTTAAAGATGGTTTCCGCTGCATAAAAATCAAAATAGGAGCAATTGATTTTGAAGAAGAAATCAGACTAATTAAACTGATAAGGCGTGAATTTTCAGAAAATGATATTGAAATCAGAGTTGATGCAAATGGAGCCTTTTCCCCTGATGAAGCACTCGAAAAACTTAAAAGACTTTCTGATCACAAACTTCATTCGATTGAGCAACCGATAAAATCGGGTCAACAAAAAGAAATGGCAAAACTATGTTTAAACTCTCCTTTGCCAATTGCCTTAGACGAAGAATTAATAGGAATATTTGATATTAACGAAAAGCAAAAATTATTGGAAACCATCAAACCGCAATATATTATTTTAAAACCAAGTTTGATTGGTGGCTTTTCGGGAAGTGAGAAATGGATTAAAATTTCAAAAGAAAATAAAATTTCGTGGTGGATAACCTCTGCACTTGAATCAAATATCGGATTAAATGCAATTGCACAATGGACGTTTACGCTTAATAATCCCGCTTTTCAGGGCTTGGGAACTGGAGGTCTTTTTACTAATAATTTTGATTCGCCACTGTTTTTACAAGGACAAAATTTGTTTTATGATACTGGAAAAAATTGGGATTTGAAAGAATTAATAAATGAGCAACCTTAAATAAAATATTAGCCGCGAATACACGAATTTTTATTTTTTTTATTCGCGTATTCGCGGCAAAAAAAATTTATACACAAGAAAATCAAAAACAAAATAGATGTTTGATTTAAAAAAAAGTCTGACAATTAATGGCAAGTTTCGCGAAAGAGAAAAACTAAAAAAGTTTTGCAATTCTGAACTTAAAAAAGACAGTATTTCAGATTGGGAAATTTCATTATATAATTTTATTATTGAATGGATTGGTGATGATAATTCAATAAAAGTTAGCACATCAGGCTCAACAGGAAAACCAAAGATCGTAAATCTTGAAAAAGAAAAGATGGTCAGGAGTGCAATAATGACGGGAAAATTCCTGAAATTAAAAGAAGGCGACAAAGCATTATTATGTCTTTCCACCAAATTTATTGCAGGTAAAATGATGGTTGTTAGAGCTTTTACTTTAGGTTTGGATTTAATCTCTGTAGAACCCGCAGGAAACCCCCTTCAAAACATTGATTCAAAATTTGATTTTTCAGCAATGGTTCCTGCACAGGTTTTTAATGTTTTTCTTGAAAAAGACGGAATTAAAAAACTTAACAATATTAAAAACCTGATCATTGGTGGCGGACCGGTTCACCAATCTCTTGAACAAAAGATCTCCGTTCTAAAAAACAAAACTTATCTGACCTACGGAATGACTGAAACCATCACTCATATTGCAATGAGAAAGCTGAACGGTGCAAACAAAGAGGAAAGTTTTAAATGTCTGCCCGAGATTGAAATTGGCATCGACAACAGAGATTGTCTTGTTATAAAAGCACCTGCCATTTTCGCCGGAGAACTGAAAACAAATGATGTAGCAGAAATATCGGGGAAAGATAAATTCGTAATTACAGGCAGGTACGACAATGTGATAAATTCGGGAGGGATAAAAATATTCCCTGAAGATATTGAAAGAAAAATTGAAAGTTTAATTTCTGAAAAGTTTTTTATTTCTTCCTTACCGGATACCAAATTTGGTGAGAAAATCATTTTATTGATCGAAGGAAAAGCAAAGAAAGAAGCCGAAATCAACAAGATATTCACAGCCCTGAAAAAGATTTTAAAGCCCCACGAAGTTCCAAAAGAAATTTATTTTGTTGATGAATTTTTTTATACTGGAAATGGAAAATTGGATCGGAAGCAAACAATACAAAAAATGTAGTACACTGATTGTTATGATTTTTATGATTGCTTATGATTTTGTTTTTTTCATAAAAATCAGTTTAATCAGTGTACTATTAAAAAATCAGTGTACTATTAAAAAATAATTTTTACATTTTTCCGTTATAATAATATTATTTGTATATCTTTACACGTAATATTATATAACCATTTATGCCCGTTAAACCCAAAATACAAAATACCAACTTTTATATACCACTACATATAATTATGTATCAGGTATTTACCCCCCCCTCAACTATTTTCGCACTATTTGTATAAACTATATTTCTAATTTATTATATGTTTTTTATTTGCAAAATTCATCGGTTTGTGGTTTTTGTTATTCATATTTAAGAAGTAATTTTAGAAATCTATATAAATATGTAACTTGTTGCAGTAATAAATATATATTTATAATTTGTAAGAATAAGTTCGAGAAATCTAACCGCTCCGGGTTTCGGTATTGCCCTAAACTCCGACCGGGAGCGGTTTATGAAACTTTAAATAAACTAATTTAGGTTTTTTTTAGTTTCTTAATGGGGTTGACTTTTACAAGAATTTGTGTTGGTTGTAGTAGTGGGCTATGAAAGATACTCTTAATAATAAATTTTAAAAAATGAAAGTAAAAATAATAGAAAAAGGAAGAATTGATAATAAACTTTCTTTATGCGAATTAACAAATAGTGACATGAAAAAAGTAAAAGGCGGAGCAATTTGCGTTTGTGATGCAAATTTTTGCCTTGACTGTGGTTGTATATTAATTGGACTATGCGTTTGTCATGAAAACTATAATCAATGTTAATAACGGTATATATCTCTGCTGCAAAAGCAGCAGAGATATAATTAAATTTAATAAAAAATGCAAAAGAATTATTATTATATATTAACCTTATTTATTATATTTTCTTTTTTATCTACCGGATGTGGCTTACAAAAGAAAGTTAATAATTCGGAAGCCTTGTCAGAACTTTCTTTTGTAAAAGAGAAAATATTTAATTATCATGCAAATCCCAACTATTTTAACGAAATCCATTATACAGATAGTGTTTATAATGAAGTTCACAAAATAATTTTATCAAAGAATAGAATTTCAAAACATAAATTATTCAAAGAAATAAGTAAATACACTGCCTCATTTAATGATGGACATATGCGGACAAAATTATCAACCTTTCATTTGATTTTAATGCTAATATCAGGCAAAGGGCTTCCTTTTGAAGTTGTAATTAAAGATAATCAAATTATTATGGATTATAATTATTCAAACAATAAAGAAATTAAGGAAGGGAATCAAATATATTCAATAAACGGCATCCTAAGTGAAAAAATATTAAAAGATATTAAAAGCAAGATTCCTTCAAATAGTCCAAATCTTAAAGATGACTACTTATCACATTATTTCCCATATAAAAACTGGGAAATAGGAAATGAAACACCTCCATTTACGATTAAATTTATTAATAAACATAATGATACAATTATTCAGTTGTTCAAAGGCTTGAGATTTTCAAAATATGTAAGGTCAGATACTAAACGAAAACTAAAAAGTTTCGAAAAAACATTCAAAATGGGAAGTGGAAATTTCATTTTATCCCGTAATTGGATAGAAAATGGAAAACGACTTCCTCGATATTATTGTTATCTTAAAGATACTATAGCTTATTTAAGAATAAAAGGTTTTACAGGAAAACTCGAACAAAAAGAATTTTACAAAAAGTGTTTTACGACAATTCATAAAGCAAATACCAATATGCTTATTATTGATATTCGACGAAATTTTGGTGGTAGAATGACAAACTTTGAGAATTTATTTAGTTACTTGTCAAATGACACGATATATCAGGCTAATAAAGTTAATTTCAAATTAAATGATATAACATTAAAAATGGCATTAGAAGAAAATAAAGAAGGTGATACACTATTGTATAACACAATTAAACCATATTCTATTGGAGCTGTCTTGCCATTACTCGAAAAAGATGAAATGATAATATACAAACCTGATAATCCACTTTTATTTTCAGGCAAAATTATTGTTATTGCAAATGCCGGTACATTTTCGGCAGGAAGTGGATTCGCAAAAATCGTACAAAGCAATAATATTGGGCTTGTTGTTGGCGAAGAAACAGGGGGGATGACAAACGCTTTTGCTGACCCAATTAATGTTAAACTACCTGTTTCAAAATGCTATCTAACAATACCTACTAAGCAGATATTTCAGTCTGATAGCATTACTATTAGTGGAGTAAAACCAGATAAGTATATAGTTTTTAATAATGATTTTATGCAAGACCCCGATAGTTTTATTAATGAAATTATTAACATTTTAAATAACAACTAACTAAATAATATAAATATGATAATCTCGAAATTTAACAAATTTGTAACATCAAAGAATAATACAAAGTACGTTTACAACAGTATAAGTAATAGTCTTCTTAATATTAGTGCCGAAATATTTAGTTTCTTAAATACTAACAGTCAACAAAAAAATATTGAATTACCTGAGAAATTTTTTGATAAAGAAACAATTGAAACACTACAAAAAGCAAAAGTCTTAACATTAAGTGATCAAGATGAAATTGATAAGATTCATCTTAAAATGTTAATGAGCAGATTTGACAAAACAAAGATGAATTTAACAATTGCTCCAACACAAGCCTGTAATTTTGATTGTACATATTGTTATGAAGAATTCCGACCCAATATTAATATGAATGAACAAACAGAAGAAAAAATAGTTCAATTTATTATTAATTCTAAACCGAAAAACTTATTTATCACATGGTATGGAGGTGAACCATTAATAAAATTTGATTCAATAAAAAGAATTTCACAAGCATTAATAGATAATAATATCAATTTTAATTCTTCAATTATTACAAATGGATATTTGCTTTCTAAAAGTATTATCGAACAAATTGACAAATTAAGAATTATTAAGATACAAATTACTTTAGATGGTTACGAAAGAAATCATAATTCACGTAGGTTTTTAGTAAATGGAAAACCTTCTTATAGAACTATATTAAATAATATAAAAAGTCTATTATCATCGAATAGTAGCGAAAACACATTATTGAATATTCGTGTCAATCTTGATAAAAGCAATTATGAACATTATATTGATTATCGAAGGCATTTGTTAAGTATTTTAAAGCAATACAATCGTAGAGTACAAATATATCCAGGATGGGTTACTGGCAAGACTAATCCAAAACTGACTTGTTTAACCCAGCCGGAAATCTCGAAATTTTTATTAAATAACTCATCATCATATTATCCGGACAATAATTTTGTTGAATGTATGGCCAGACATATAAATAGTTATCTTATTGGTCCTACTGGTGAAATTTATAAATGTTGGCATAACTTGGGGAATTCGGAATTTAGTTTAGGAAACATTAATAAAGATGAACCTACTATTGATGAAAGATTGTTAAGTAGATTTGTTATTGGTACAGATCCATACTTACATCAAGAATGTCAACAATGTTCAATTTTACCTATCTGTTGGGGTGGCTGCCCAATGGAAAGATATGAAAATAGATACAACAATTTTAATCATAATACATGTAATAAATATAAAGATAACATAACTGCATTCCTTACTAAACATATCAACAAAAAAGAGGACTAATTGTAAATAACTTATGCAAGGTTTCCCCTACACCAAACAACTCGATGCCATGGACTGCGGTCCCGCCTGCCTCCGCATGATTGCCAAGCATCATGGGAAAATATATACACTACAAAAACTTAGGGAACTGAGTCACATAACCCGCGAAGGCGTGTCATTGCTTGGCATAAGCGATGCCGCAGAAAGCATTGGCTTCCGTACCATGGGAGTAAAAATAACTTTCGAAAAACTGTCAGGTGAAGCAGTGCTCCCTTGCATAGTTCACTGGAAACAACGGCATTTTGTTGTTGTTTATAAAATCAAAAATAATACTGTTTATGTTGCTGATCCTGCCCATGGTTTAGTAAAATATACAAAAGAAGAATTTTTAAAATGCTGGCTTAGCACTACAAAAGATGGAAAAGACGAGGGTATCTGCTTACTTTTAGAACCAACTCCCGATTTTTATAAACAGGAAGGTGAAGAAATAAATAAGAAAAGTTTTGGTTTTCTGTTTAAATATCTTAAGCCTCATCGTAAATTTATTATCCAATTATTTCTTGGGATGATACTCGGGAGTTTGTTGCAGCTTATTTTTCCGTTTCTTACCCAATCAATTGTTGATGTTGGTATTAATAATCAGGATTTGAACTTTATTACCCTTATCCTGATAGCTCAATTAGTTTTATTTATCAGTCAAACAACAGTGGAGTTTATCCGTGGCTGGATATTACTGCATATAAGCACACGAATTAACATTTCGCTTATATCGGATTTCCTTATCAAATTAATGAAATTGCCAATCAGTTTTTTTGATACAAAGATGATAGGCGACCTGATGCAACGTATTGGAGATCATACAAGGATAGAATCATTTTTAACGGCTTCGTCTTTGCAGATTTTATTTTCTATGATCAACCTTATTATTTTTGCAGTTGTGCTTGGAATATACAGTCTAAAAATACTTCTTGTCTTTTTTATCGGCAGCGTACTTTATATTTTATGGGTCTTGGTGTTTATGAAAAGACGAAGAGAATTGGATTTTAAACGATTTGCCCAGCTTTCGGATAATCAAAGCAACCTGATACAACTTATTACAGGTATGCAGGAAATAAAGCTTAATAATTGTGAAAAACAAAAACGCTGGGATTGGGAAAAAATTCAGGCAAAACTATTCAAAGTTAATATTAAAGGACTGGCACTAAATCAGTATCAGCAAGCCGGTGGTGCATTTTTTAATCAAACAAAAAATATATTAATAACATTTATTGCTGCAGAATCGGTAGTTCACGGAAGTATAACATTGGGTATGATGCTGGCAATACAATATATTATCGGGCAATTAAATGCACCTATAGAGCAAATGATATCTTTTATCCGCTCGGCTCAGGATGCCAAAATAAGTCTTGAACGACTTGGTGAGATACATTTGAAAGAAGATGAAGAGAAACCCGAAGATACTAAAATCAGTTTTATCCCCGATAAAAAAAGTATATCAGTTTCAAATTTATCATTTCAATATGAGGGGCCTCATTCGGAATTTGTATTGAAAAATCTAAATTTGTTAATACCCGAAAAAAAAGTTACAGCAATTGTTGGTGTAAGTGGAAGTGGGAAAACTACACTTGTGAAGTTAATGCTGGGATTTTATAAACCTACAAAAGGTGATATCAGATTGGGGGATGTTCGCCTTGATAACATACAAAGCCGGATATGGAGAGATAGATGTGGTGCAGTAATGCAGGACGGATTTATTTTTTCGGATACAATTGCTAACAATATTGCTATCAGTGAAGAAACAATGGATAAAGAAAAGTTGTTACATGCTGTAAAAATTGCCAACATACAGGATTATATTGAATCATTACCATTGGGATATAATTCAAAAATAGGACAAGAAGGTCATGGATTAAGCCAGGGTCAACGGCAAAGGATTTTAATTGCCAGAGCAGTTTATAAAAACCCTGAATTTTTATTTTTTGACGAAGCAACAAATGCACTTGATGCTAATAATGAAAAAGTAATAATGGAAAATCTTGAAGAATTTTATAAAGGAAAAACTGTTGTTGTTGTTGCTCACCGGTTAAGCACCGTTAAAAATGCTGATCAGATAGTAGTACTTGATAAAGGGAAAATAGTTGAAAAAGGAAGTCATAAGGAGTTAACAGCAATGAAAGGAGCATATTATAATTTAGTAAAAAATCAGTTGGAGCTTGGGAATTAAAGGATAGGACACTGATTGTTATGATCTTTATGATTAGTTATGATTTTATTACTTTTATCATAAAAATCAGTTTAATCAGTCAAATCAGTGTACTATTTAATCAGTCAGTGTACTATAAAAAAACAGTGTACTATAAATGCCAATAAATAAAATAGAAATTCGAAGCGAAGAGATTAACGAGATACTCGGTAAAACTCCTAATAAGATAATTCGTTGGGGGATAACAGTGATCCTGATAATTATTTTAGTATTATTAACTGGTAGCTGGTTTTTTAAATATCCTGATTTAATAAAAACAACTATTGAAGTTACTACAGTAAATCCTCCGGCTGAGATAATATCGCATAGCAATGGAAAAATAGAGCATTTGTTTATCAAAGACAAAGATTTTGTTGAAAAAGGTCAATACCTTGCCATTATTGAAAATCCTGCAAATTACGAGCAAGTATTAGTTTTGAAAAAGCAATTGGAAACATTAAAATTATTTGATAATAAAACAGATTCTATTTTACTTTTTGATTTTTCCGAACATCTTTCACTTGGTGAATTACAATCCTTTTATTCAGTTTTTCAGAAAAGATATTACGAATACCTTAACTTTTTTAAACTTGATTATTATTCAAAAAAAATTAATGCCCTGAGAGATCAGGTAATAAAATACGAGTTGTATTATAATTACGCATATACTCAAAGAAACACCTTAGAAAAAGACCTTAAATTAACTAAAAAAGATTATCAAAGATATATTAGTTTATATGATTCAAATGCAATAGCAGAAGTTGAACTGGAAAAATCGCAAAGTGCTTTTTTACAAAAAAAATATTCTTTTGAAGGTGCAAGAACTAATCTTGCCAATACAAGAATACAAATATCACAGCTTGAACAAAATATTCTAGAGCTACAACTTCAAAATGAACAGCAAAAACAACAATTTTTTATTGCTCTAAATGAAGCTTATGAAAATCTCGTAAGTCAAATAGATATCTGGGAACAGAAATATGTAATTAAAGCTTCATTTTCAGGAACATCAACTTTTACCAAATACTGGAGTATAAATCAAAATGTTTCCATTGGCGAAAAAGTAATGACAGTAATTCCTATTGATGCCGGGAAAATAATAGGAAAACTTCAATTACCATTACAAGGTTCGGGCAAAGTAAAGTCGGGTCAAAAAGTGAATATTAAATTCCTGAATTATCCATACATGGAATACGGGATGGTGCAGGGAGAGATAAAAAAAATATCTTTAGTTCCTTCAGAAAACTTTTATTCAGTAGAGGTTATTTTCCCCGAAGGATTGAAAACCAATTACGAAAAAACTATTCAGTTTAACCAAAATATGCAGGGAGTTGCTGAGATAATAACAGAAAACGTAAGATTGTTTGAGAGAATTATGAAACCAATCCGCTCACTTATTAAGAACAGGTCGTTTAAGAAATTAGAAACGAATACGCAAAAATAAAATAGATAGTACACTGATTGTTATGATCTTTATGATTGGTTATGATTTTATTTTTTATCATAAAAATCAGTCAAATCAGTGTCCTATAAAAAATTAATCTAATCAATTAATATTTCTCAGTTTCCAAAAAGCCGCGTTCTTAATTCATTGTTCATCTTTTTGGCTATTTCAACAGCTTCAATAGCTTGAGTAGCTGAATAAACTGTTAAAAATTTCCTGCATAAATCTTTGTCTTCTTTATAAAGTTTAAGAGCAGCTTCTTCAATTGCCGCTTGCATAGCATATTCTTTTTCCTCATATTCTTTCCAAACTTCACGAACTTCTCCTATATTTTTTTTGTAATTAAAATCCACCAAATTTTCAAGTGTGTTAAATATCCAATATGCCTTATTCGGGTTATAATCGAAAGTGCCTGCCGGTGGATTAAAATGAAACTCAGCAGTTAAATTTTTATTCAAATCATATTGATGATAATACATTTCAGGTGTTTCAGTTATTCCCAAATACCAAGGAATTAAAACACCGGAACATGATGCACTTGATGTTCTCCAGTAAACACAGCCAATTTCAGGTGGCAACCAATTTCTCAACTGAAATATTGCGTTTTCTTGATCATGCTGACTACAAATACCTCCATCACCGGAGTTTATCATATCATGCGGCGAACCTAATTTATAAGCTTCTGTTTTATCAAACTCTGTTCCTTCAAGATGGTCGCTAAGAATATCTCTCATATCCTGAACAGTCATTTTACGATTTGCTTTAACCGAAAAAGGGAGATTTTCTTTTACAGGCAGCGGAATATCTTTTCCTGTTACCAAACATTGACCCCGCCATTGTCTCAAATCACAGCCATATTTAATATCAAACCCTGACTTGCTGTAAGTATTTTTATAATTAAACGGTTTACCGCTTTTCGGATTATACCATCCTCTTTTTATTGCATACTCAATCAGGTTGGGTGATGCAAGGAAATTATTTGTGTCTTGCAGATTTACTTCACCGATTATGTTAACATTTGCCAAAACAACCACTTTATCATCGGGAACCCGTTGTGCCACCCAATGCTGCCCTCTCGCCATTGATACTATCCATGCTTCATTCGGGTCGGCAATGACAAGTGTTACACCTAAAAAATTACATCCGAAACGTTTTATCAATTCTCCTACAATATGTACGCCTTCTCTTGCAGTTCTTGCTCTTCGTGCCACCTGACGTCTTAACATATACCCGATGCCACCGTCAATAATATCTCCTCTTTTTACCAATTCTTCCCATGAATCTTCAATAGTTCCTGTACCATCACTTGCACATGCAACCCCCCATTCATTAATATAAGAATCACTGCCTCTTGAACCGAAATTTTCGGACCAGATAAATGAATAGCTTTCGCTTACTTCGGGGTAAGTGCCACCATTAGCAAGTTGAATTACTGCTCCGGGTTCATATTTAATCCTCGGGATTACCCTGAAATTAAGAAATCTTTGACCAAAATTTAATTCGCTGTGAGCAAATAATACCGAGCTGTCTGCTGTTGCTTTTTTCCCAGCTATCACTGCATAACATGCGTAAACTGAAGAAGATGAAACCATTGCGAATAATAATGCAGTAAAAATAATTATTGATGTTTTTTTCATTTTTAATAATTTGTTTTTTTCAAAATTAAAATAATCTATTCATTCCAACAAATAATCATTTAAAAATCAATTTTAAATCACTCTGATTTTTTATATTTGTATTTTACAATTAAATTTTCAGACAAATAACTAAATACCGATTATTTTTCAATAATCAATAATTTGAATAAAAATGAAAAAATTATAATCAAAATGAAAAAACTCGCAAAATTAGTGTTAGTACTTATGGCGGGAATATTGTTTTTCTCCATTGTAATTATTCCGAAAACTTTATTTTCGCAAACGGTGCAACGAGAAGAAGGAAGGGCTGTATGGCTTCATGCCAGTATATTTGAAGATGATGAAAAAGAAGCAACTCAACATTTGAAAGAGCTTCTAAACAAATATGCTGAAATAGGTATAAACAATATTTTTTGTTTTTATACTATGATGGATCAACATCAAAAAAAATGGGATTTTCTTGATGTTCTGATAAAAGAAGCTCACGAAAAAGATATTAAAGTACATTCAAATTTTTGTCCGGGTCAGGGAGTTAAATTAGAAGGCGAAATAATAGAACATCCCGAATGGCTTATCAGAGGTAAAAAAGGTGAAATTTATACAAACCTGAATTTGGCAAATCCTGAAGTACGTGAATATTTAAAAAGGCAAATTATTGAAGCATTAAAATATGATATTGACGGTATTCATTTGGATTATGTCCGGTTTCAGGTAAATCAAGGTTTCAGTTATGATAAAGCTACTTGCGAAGCATTTAAAAAAGAATTTGGGGAATCTCCTCTTGACGTTCATCAGGATTGCGGAAGCATGATTTGGTGCGAATGGATAAAATGGAACGCAAATCATGTAACAACACTTGTCAGGGGAATAAAAGAAATTATTGATAAATCAGGGAAAGATGTGGTCCTCGGTGTTGATGTTTTTCCGGACACTGAAACTGCAAAAGTATTAATCGGTCAGGATTGGGAACTTTGGGCAAAGGAAGGTCTCGTTGATATTATTTGCCCTATGCAATACACTAATGATTTAAATGTTTTCAGAAAATCAGTTAAACGGGCTGTAAAAGCAACAAATGGAAAATGCTTAATTTATCCGGGTATTGCCTGTCATTCATCACATAATAAAAACACTCCCGAAGGTGTGGTTCAAGAAGTTAAAATTGCAAGAGAAGAAGGTGCTGACGGAGTAACTTTCTTTTCAGGAACTTCTTTGACTGATGAATTTATGAAGAAATTGAAGTCGTCTGTTTTTAAATAGAACACGGGATGACAATGGAACGCAAAATCCGTGTCATCCGCGTTCTATTAATTTGGGGACGTTAAAGAAAAAAATCAACTAATTTTGTATAATTACATTATCCAAAAAGAAAGGAAAAGTTATTATGTCAATTCGATTAAAACTATCAATAGGATTAATTATAATTATTTTAGTTTCTAATATTATCTTAGCTGTTGTTACATCTTTTTATGTTGGGAATGTATATTTTTCAGAGGTACAAACCCGCGTCCGCTTTGATTTGAATTCAGCTCGTGATATATACAACAATTCTATTGATCAAATTGAACAGGTTCTGAAAGCAGTATCTATTCGTCGAAGAATATCATATCCTCTTGAACAAGAGGTTAAAGGAGACCTTGGAAAAGTTTTACAGAATATATACAATAATAGTGGTATGGATATGCTTACCCTTGTCGGGACAGATGGGCGGGTAATATATCGGGCACATAATCCGCAACAAAATGGTGATGATATATCTGAAATACCCATAATTAAAAAAGTATTGGAAGAATGGAAACCGGCAAAAGGAACTATGGTAGTCTCACAAGAAATATTGCAAAACGAAAGTGAGGAATTGGCAAAGCGGGCGATCATCAAAATTGAAGATACACCTAAGTCTCGTTCTGTTTCAAAAAAGGTTGAAAACAGGGGTTTTATTATTGCATCTGCCGTACCATTCGTATCATTCGATAATGAAAATAATGAGAAGATACTGGGTTTTCTGATGGGAGGCTATCTGATAAACAATCATTTTGAAATCGTTGATAAGATCAAATCAGAAGTTTTTCAGGATCAGAGTTACGAAGGGGAAGATATAGGAACTGCAACTATCTTTTTTGATGATCTGCGAATTTCCACAAATGTTAAGAGAACAAATGATCAAAGAGCTACCGGAAGCAGAATGAGTTCTGAAGTTTATGATCATGTTATTAATGACGGTAAGATATGGGATGACAGGGCATTTGTGGTTAATAACTGGTATATTACAAGCTATGAACCCATCCGTGATCCTGATAATAAGATAATTGGTTCTCTTTATGTGGGTTTGCTTGAAGAACCATATAAACAGCCACAAAAGGTCATTATAATATTTTTTATTATTATGTTGAGTATAACTGCAATTGCGAGTCTGTTCCTGTTGTTTTTTTATACCAAAAAGTTGCTCAAGCCAATGGATAATATTATAGCTATGAGTAAAAAAATAATTGCCGGCGATCTAACTGCCCGTTGTAGCATCCATTCTTCTTGTGATATGGGAATCCTCTGTAAAACAATTAACCGGATGGCTGAAGCTATCGAACAACGTGAGAAAGAATTACAAAGAGTTACTCAACAACAAATATTTCAAAGTGAAAAACTCGCTTCTATCGGACGACTATCTGCCGGAATAGCCCATGAAATAAATAATCCTCTTACCGGGGTTCTAACCTTTGCCCATTTACTTAAACAAAAGAAAAACAATACAGAAGAAGATGTTAATGATCTGGATGTGATAATCAGAGAAACTACAAGGGTGCGTGAAATCGTCAAAGGGCTTCTTGATTTTGCACGGCAAACCCCTTTTATAAAAAAGTATTTTAATATTAATGATATTTTACATCAGATTCTTAAACTGATTAAAAATCAAAAAGACATTAGAAAAATTGTTATTGAAGAAAATTATTCAAAAATTATTCCGGATTGTTATTGCGATAAAAACCAGTTACAACAAGTGTTTCTTAACATAATTCTTAATGCCGGAGAAGCAATTCCAGACACGGGTACAATAACGATAACTACATCAATTAAACAAAATCATATTGTTATTTCTATAAAGGATACCGGTTGCGGAATCAAAAAAGAAAATCTAAATAAAATATTTGACCCGTTTTATACAACCAAACCGGTAAATAAAGGGACCGGATTAGGATTAAGTATTAGTTATGGAATTATTCAGCAACATGGAGGAAATATTGAATGTGAAAGTGAAGAAGGTAAAGGTACAATCTTTAATATCTTTTTACCTGTTAAAAATGATTGAATGGTAGTATTTACGTATTGAAAAAGGAAAGGAGAAAAAAATGAATGATATTATAAAAAATAATTTAGCGAAGTACCGGATATTAGTTATTGATGATGAACCTGTTGTCGGATTAAGTTGTGAACGCATTTTGACACTGGAAAAAAAATATGAACTAAAAATCGAAACAAATTCTCAACAAGGCTTAAAAGAAGCATTAACGGATAATTACGATCTGATCCTTCTTGATATTGTAATGCCGGATTTAGATGGGATGGAAATATTAAAAAGAATTAAGACATTGGGAATATCTTCAGAAGTTGTGATCATTACAGGATATGCTACCATTCAAACAGCAATTGAAGCTATTAAACACGGGGCTGCCGATTATGTAAGCAAACCTTTTACACCGGATGAACTGAAAATAATTATTGAGAAAGTAATTAAACATTCGGCATTGCTGAAAGAAAACATAGCTTTAAGGAAAGAGTTACACATGCACCAGGGGTTTGAAGGAATGATTGGGAAAACGCCTAAAATGGAGAAAATTTTCTCAATTGTAAAACGTGTAGCAACCACAAATGGAACAGTCATTATTACCGGAGAAAGCGGGACAGGTAAAGAGCTTATTGCGAAAGCTATTCACCGGCTTAGTATGCGAAATGATAAACCATTTATAGCTTGTGATTGTAGTGCCTTAGCTCCAACTCTTTTGGAAAGCGAACTATTTGGACATGTTAAAGGTTCGTTTACCGGAGCCATAGCAACAAAAAAAGGTCTTTTTGAAATTGCAGATAAAGGAACATTATTTTTAGATGAGATTTCAAATATAAGTCTGGAAACACAAAGCAAATTATTAAGAGTACTGGAAACTAATGAAATAAAAAAGGTTGGTGATATTATTGAACGAAAAATTGATATTCGTTTAATTGTTGCTACTAATAAAAATTTATTGAAAATGACAAAAGAAGGAACTTTTCGGGAAGACCTTTTTTATCGTTTGCAGGTAGTTCCAATTCATATCCCTCCACTACGCGAACGTAAAGAAGATATTCTCAGGTTAGCCTTGATTTTTTTAGAAAGATTTCGAAAGAAAAATAAAACAACAGTAAAAAATTTCGCTCCCGAAACCATTGCATTAATGGATAGCTACAATTGGCCGGGAAATGTAAGGGAGTTAAAAAACCTTGTTGAACGTTTGGCTATTCTTTGTGATTCTGAAATTATTGAACCGCCCCATCTACCGTATGAATTTAAAACTCAAGAATTTCAAGATATTATACACAAATTACCGCAAAAATGGAATGAATTCAAAGAGCTTAAACAACAAATACAAGAAAATGCTGTCAGGGAAATAGAAAAACGATTTCTTATTGAGGCTCTTCAACGGTCAAGTGGAAATGTCAGCAATGCAGCAGAAGATGTGGGAATGCAACGTACCAATTTTCATCAACTTTTAAAAATGTATAAAATAAATTCTAAAGATTTTGCTTAATAAATTAATTGGTGCAACATTTACTACAAATATTTAGCGGCTCTGCCGCAATTTGTACATGGTTTACGTTTTTATCATTTATCAATATTTTAGATTGACTATTTGTAATTTATAATTGAAAACCAAAAGATTACATTTATTTTAAATCATAAATCATAAATCATAAATTGTAAATCCTGAAAAAGTGTATAAAATATTATACACTGTATAATTTCTTCAAACAAAAAACCCTTATTTTTTCTTACCAATCAAAAAATCATTCTACAATTTAATTTTTATCATTTCAGCTATTATCTGATTATAAGGTTATTCACAACGAATGGATTTCAAATTCATTTTGTTAAAGAATTTTGGAATGCTTATTGCCTAAGTAAAAATTGTAAATAATTAAAAATCAAAAAATCAAAATATTAATTTAAAAACGGAGGATATTATGAACTCAAAACATTCAATACTGGTAATTGATGATGAAGCTGTAGTTTGTGAAAGCTTCAAAAGGATTTTATCCAACAAAGGGTACAAAGTAGATTCTAAAACAGAGCCTTACGAAGGCTTAGAATTAGCACTATCCAAAAAGTATGATCTTGTTTTTCTTGACTTAAAAATGGATAAATTGGATGGCATGGATCTGTTCAATGAACTGAGAAAGAAAGATCCTGATTTGCCGGTTGCTATTGTTACAGGTTATCCCAGCATGGATACGGCAATTGAATCTGTAAAATTACACGCTTCAGATTATATATTAAAACCATTTACACCTGAAGAAATTCTTCAATCTGTAAACAAGATTATACCTCAAGAAGTCATTCCCGGCACGGTAGTTAAACATAAATTAGAAAAAATATTAGACTGGGAACCATTGCATAAACCAATCCAATTCAATAAAATTGCATGGATGCAACAAGGCAAAGACGGCTCAGTACGGGTAGGTGGACAACTTCCCAATTTTATTTCAAGTAAAATGAATGATTTGTTACATCCGGAAGTTAATGATATAACATATCCAGGCTTACCTTTAGCAGGAGTTGTTTTAAGTGATAATTCCAGGGTTATGATCCCATCTCCTTTGTCGGGCAAAATAATTGAAATCAACCATAAATTAGCAGTAAATCCATCTGTTATAAAAGAGAATTCTTTTGATGAAAGTTGGATAGCCAGAATTGAGCCTGCTGATATTGAAAAAGATTTGCAAGCTACTCAAATACGCAATGTAACTCTACTTAGTAATAGCTTTGATGAAGTAAAAGGATATTTGCCGAGATTTGCTGATCTGGGTTGTATTGTTAATTGTGTAGATACGGTTCACAAAGCTATAAATGCCTTGAACAAAGAAAAAACCAAAGTTGTTTTTATTGATGCGGCATCTTTGTCTGTTAGCGGACCTGAATATGTTAAAATAATTAATCAGGAAATTCCTGAAGCAAAAGTTGTAATAATTGGTAAACCCGGTTCGGAATTAGAAGAAGGCTTTAGAAAGAATAAATTATTATATTATTGTGTTAGTTCTCTTTTTGATAAAGAAATTACAGATATTCTTTACAGTGTTTTTACCTCAATAGAAGATAATGAGGTATTTGAATCTTATAAAACAAGTATCATACCTCAATCAATCAGAAGGGTACATATTACTAATAAACATGGCAAAAAGGTTACACTCTTAGTTTTCGGAGATATGCTTCACAACAACATAGACACAGGTTATATTCTTATTAATAAGTTTATAGAAACGTCTTTTCCAATTGAAGTAGCCCGTGGTATCAATAATTCCAGTCCTGATGATTCAACCGGCAAACAAATAATAGAAGATAATAAAGAAAAGAACGATATTATAATAACTTTACAGGCTAAAGACTTAAGCAAACTTCCCGGACAAATACAAAAGGAGGTTGAAAAATACACAAATAAAGACGGGTCAGAAAGTAGAATTATCAAATTAGTTATTCAACCAAAAATAATTGATAATACCGAACGCATGTTTTTCAATAACATGACTACAAAAGCTATTGCAGAATTAATATTTGATGAGATGACATCTCCTGTATTATAGGCAATTAGTTGAAAAATTATAATCCCATCCCGATAGTCTATCTGGATGGGATTTTTGTTATAAATTTAATACTGATTTGTTACAAGTCTTGAAATAATTTCTAAATTTGTTAAAATATTTAAAATGAAATATTCAATAATAACTAAAAAATACAAATCCGTGAAAATCCGTGTAATCAGCGTTATCCGCGCTCTATTGAAAACTATATTTATTTTGCTTTTACTTTATGGATGCTCATCCGAAAAGATAGCAAATAATGCCTTATTTATCGCCCCATCAGGAAATGATAATTGGTCGGGGAAATTAAGCGAACCGAACAAAAATGAAACTGACGGTCCTTTTGCGACTTTCCAAAAAGCACAGGAAACAATTCGTGAATTAAAAAAGACGGGTAAACTACCTGCCGATGGAGCAACAATTTATGTACGTGAAGGGAATTATTTAATATCAAAAACAATTAAATTTACCACGGAAGACTCGGGAGAAAAAAACGCTCCTATTATCTGGCGTTCCTATCCTAATGAGAAAGTTGTTTTTTCAGGGGGGAAAACAATATCAGGTTTTA
>DAOVNY010000178.1 GCA_030630005.1 Bacteroidales bacterium
TAATTTTAATGCAAATGTTGTAACTCATTCCGACGGGTATTTGCTTCACGGCATTGGTGGCTGGCAGAACTGTCTTTTTTCAAAATGTACAATTTTACCAATTCCTCTTTTCCGTGATAGGATACCTGTTATTAAAGATGAGGTTACTACTATTTGCGGACCAGGAGAACTTATTGATGTAATAGTAACCGAACGTGGAATTGCAATTAATCCATTACGTAAAGACCTGATTGAAAAATTAAAAGATAGCGATCTTCCTATCAAAACAATTGAAAAACTAAAAGATGAAGCCGAAAAAATTTGCGGAAAACCTGCAAAACCAAATATCGGTGAAGAAATAGTTGCAGCTATTAAATGGGTTGACGGAACTATTATTGATGTGGTGAGGAAAGTGGAAGAATAAGAATTGAAACTAATTATTGTTAATTAAAATCGGTATGCAATTTAATATTGTGTGCCGATTTTAATTTTGATTTATAGTTGACTGAAAATATAATATTTTTTTAAATGCGTTAAATATCAGCCTTTAAACAAAAATTTACTACCTTCGTATAAATAATAAAACTATTCAGGTTTTGGATATCAAAAACATACTGATAAAATACTGGGGTTATTCTGAGTTTCGTCCCATACAGGAGGATATTATCAATTCGGTATTAGATGGAAAAGATACTCTTGCATTGCTGCCAACGGGTGGAGGAAAATCAGTATGTTTTCAGGTTCCTGCTCTATCAAAAGAAGGTATTTGTTTGGTAGTCACTCCTTTGATAGCCCTGATGAAAGATCAGGTTGAAAATCTCAGAAAAAATGGTATCAAAGCAGTTGCGATTCACTCGGGAATGCATAAAGGTGAGGTTGATTTGGCTATGGATAATTGTTTTTACGGTGATGTTAAGTTTTTATACGTTTCTCCTGAAAGACTTAGTACTCCGGATTTCCGGACTGCTATTCATAATATGAATATTAATTTGCTTGCTGTTGACGAAGCTCACTGTATATCACAATGGGGTTATGATTTTAGACCCCCATATTTAAAAATTGCAGAGGTAAGATCAATAATTCCTGATGTTCCTATCATTGCCCTTACAGCAACAGCAGTTCCTGAAGTTATAAAGGATATTCAGCAGAAATTAGAGTTTAAAGAAGAAAATCTTTTTAAGAAAAGTTTTACAAGGGAAAATCTTACTTATGTCGTTTTTCAGGAGGATGATAAACTGGGACGTTTATTGAGGATAGTAAACAAAATAAAAGGAACCGGAATAATTTATGTGAGAAACAGACGAAAAACCAGAGAAATAGCAGAATTCTTAAAAAATAATAAAATAAGTTCGGAATATTATCATGCCGGACTGGATGCAAGGACAAGAACAAAACGACAAAATGATTGGATGAAAGGCGAAATCAGAGTTATCGTTTCTACAAATGCTTTTGGAATGGGGATTGATAAATCAAATGTACGACTGGTAATTCATATAGACCTTCCCGACAGTCTCGAAGCATATTTTCAGGAAGCAGGACGGGCAGGACGTGACGGGAAACAATCGTATGCAGTATTGCTTTTTGAAAAAGCGGATATCATTAATTCAAAACGAAATCTAAAAACATCATTCCCCGAAAGGGATACAATAAAATCGGTTTATCAGGCACTTGGAAATTATTTTCAGCTTGCAGTAGGAAGTGGAAAAGATGTGGCTTATGATTTTGATTTGAATGATTTTTGTGAGAATTATGGTTTTTCTCCTTTGATAGCATATAATTCTCTGAAATTTCTTGAAAAAGAAGCATATATTCTTATGAACGAATCTGTGGATGTTTCTTCTAAAATATATTTTCTTTTAAGTAAAGAAGACCTTTACAGATTTCAAATTGAGAATAAATTTTATGATGGATTTATTAAACTGATATTGCGTTCGTATAGTGGTGTTTTTAGTGATTTTGTCAATATAAATGAAAATGAAATCGCAAACAGGTCCGGTATTAATTCCGGTTCTGTGAAAAAATATTTACAACAACTTGATAAACTAGGAGTTCTAATTTATATCCCGCGAAAAAATAAACCTCAGATAATATTTAGTCGCGAACGCTTTGATAGAAAAGATCTTTTAATATCTAAGGAAAATTATAAAGACAGGAAATTATCAGCTTCAAAAAGGGTTCAGGCTGTAATTGATTATGCTACCTCAAAAAATAAATGTCGCAGTCAGTATTTATTAAGTTATTTTGGTGAGACTGATTCAACTCGTTGTGGAAAATGTGATGTTTGCGTAGAAAGGAGTAAAATCAATATAAATGAAATTGAATTTGATAATGTTGTAAAACAGATAAAGCCGTTTTTAAAAAAGAATCCGCATACTCTTGACGAGATAGTTAAGCATGTGGAAGGAGCTAATGAAGATAAGATCATCAAAGTTATTCAATGGTTAAAAGATAATGATAAAATATATACTCTTGATGATAATCGCATGGCTTGGAAACAACAATTCACTTTAAATTTGGAATAAAATATTGAATTTATGAAAATCCCGCCTTCCTTTTATTTAAGAGATGATGTTGTAAAAATTGCACGGGAATTAATAGGTAAACATATATTTACGAAGATAAATGGTGAACTTGCCGGTGGTATTATAACCGAAACTGAGGCTTATGCCGGTATTACAGACAAAGCATCTCATGCTTATGGAGATAAAAGAACAAAACGTACCGAAATAATGTACTGTCGTGGCGGAACTGCTTATGTTTACCTTTGTTACGGTATTCATTCTCTTTTTAATATTGTAACAAATGTTGAGAATGTTCCTCATGCTGTTTTAATCAGAGGTTTTCTTCCTACTTATGGCAAGAAAATTATTTTGGAAAGGACAAAAAAGAATGAACTTACAAGAAAAATTGCCGATGGACCCGGAAAAGTTTCAAAAGCACTTGGCATTCATTATAGTCATTCTGGTTGCGATTTGTTTGGAAATAAAATATGGCTTGAAGATAGAGGGATCAAGATTGAGAAGAATGATATAAAAATCACTAAAAGGATTGGTATAGAATATGCCGGAGATGATGCAAAACTTCCTTATCGGTTTGTACTTTCATCAGTAAATGGATTACAATAGTTTTCTTAGAGCCACTGATTAGGCAAAAAAAAAGCTCCTCATTTCAAACGAAGAGCTTTAAAATAGTAATATTTTTACTATTTGATAATTTTTGAAAGGTCAGCACCTGGTTTAAATTTTACAACTTTTTTAGCTGCAATGTTAATTTCTTTTCCGGTTTGTGGATTTCTACCTTTTCTTGCAGCTCTTTTAGTTACATTAAAAGATCCAAAACCTACTAATGCTACACGGTCACCTTTTTTAAGTGCGCCCGAAGTTGCACCAATGAATGAGTCTAATGCTCTTTTAGCATCAGCTTTTGTTAAGTTAGCGTCGGAAGCCATTGCTTCAATTAATTCTGCTTTGTTCATGTTTAAAAGGTTTTTGGTTAATAATATTTTTAATAATTTTTTGTAAGACATGCAAATATAAGTGATAATTAACGAAATCCAAGTAAATCCTTCTAAAACCCTCGAAATTGTTAATAAATCATCAGTTTTGTTAATAACTACACAGTAAAATCGCCTAAAAAGCAGATTATACAAGCTTTTTAGAAATTGGCGTATTTGGAAGGCTTGAAAATAAAGAGTTGTAGAGTACTTGAAAAACATGGAATTATTAGGGTGTAATTTCCCAGTTATTTTCTATCTGAAAACCTCTAAGAAAAGAAATTATATCCATTCTTTTTTTCCCTGCAACTTGCAATTCAAGAATACTAAGATATCCATCAGTGCAAGAAATTTTCAAATAGGTCTTGTTATCTGTATATATCTTGCCATGAAGAATTTTATTATTTGTTTTTTCCTCTTTTGAAGCAAATATTTTTATCTGAAACTGTTTATTATCAGGTAAATTAAGGAATATGAAAGCAGTGGGGTATGGGCTTAATCCACGAATAAAATTATAGATATTCTCAGTAGTATTATTCCAGTTGATACGGCAAAATTCTTTATTGATTTTTGGAGCGGGTTTTAATTCTGACGGATCGGAAAATAATATATTCTGTTCGGTTAGTTTTAATTTGTCTTCCGCAATTATCTCTACGGTCTTGATTAACAGCTTGGCACCGATGATTTTTAATTTGTCATGAAGGCTTTCAAAATTGTCATTTTTTTCAATCGTAGTTTTTTCACTTATGATAATTTTTCCTGTGTCAATTTTTTTGTCGAGGAAAAATGTTGTAAGTCCGGTTTCATTTTCACCATTGATTATTGCGTGATTTATTGGTGCAGCTCCCCTGTATTGTGGCAATAACGATGCATGAAGATTAATTGTTCCATATTCGGGCATTTGCCAAACCACTTCAGGTAGCATCCTGAATGCCACAACTATTTGCAGGTTTGCATTTAAGGAAGCTAATTGCTGAATAAAATCTTTGTCTTTAAGATTTGATGGCTGAAGAAGTTTAAGGTTATTATCAATAGCAAAATTCTTTATATCCGAATAGTGAATTTTCCTTCCTCTTCCTGCTTTTTTGTCAGGAGATGTTATCACTCCTACTATATTATAATTATGTTTAAGCAAAGCTTGTAGAGAAGCAACGGCAAATTCGGGCGTGCCCATAAATACTATTCTGAGTTCTTTTTTCATAACAAAATTTTCAATAAAAATAAAAAAACCTGATCAAAAGAACAGGTTTATATTGTATTTATTTAAACTTTCGGGTTTAATATAACTAATTAGTGTCTGTCCATAAAGTCGGTAAAAAACAAATTTTTTCCAACTTTTTATAAAATCAATTTTTTGAATTTATAAAAAATGTTTATTATTTAGTTTGAGACTAAATAATTTTTCATTTTTTGATTTTTTTATGTA
>DAOVNY010000140.1 GCA_030630005.1 Bacteroidales bacterium
AAAATCGCTTTATTGTTTTTGCCGATTACGATTTTTACGATGTTAGTATTAAAAAGTTCTTCTTTTGTTGAGATTTTTTTTGCTAAAGTTGCAATTTGAGTGTGTTTATTTAAAAAACAGGATGTAACTTTTTCGATTTGAGCAGGGTTGATAAACGGTTCGTCACCCTGAATATTTACTACAATATCCCATTTTGTTTCCGGATATTTTTCTTGAATTTTTTTAACAACTTCATTGCATCTGTCTGTACCACTTTTATGATTTACTGAAGTCATCATTACTTTTCCTCCAAAATCTTTAACATGATCTTCGATACGTTTATCATCAGTTGCCACAATTACATCCGAAAGAACATTTGCTTTTTTGGCTTGTTCGTAAACTCTCCGTATCATCGACCTGTTACCAATCATAGCGAGAGGTTTTCCAGGAAACCTTATTGATAAATATCGTGCCGGTATAATTCCTAAAATATTCATTCGGTTTCTTTTTAATATTCAATTTGTCACCAACCAAAAATCACTCAGAGTCAAAATTTTTGGCTTTATGTTGTGTTTGTAATGTGTTTTATCAAATACCAACTCATTAAAGGGATTAAACATTCAACACTCAACATACAATATTCAACGACCAAAGGGAGTCCGTACGAAGCGAAGCAAGTCCGTATGGATGGATTTTCATTATTTCTGCATATCAGACTTTTTTTTCTTTTTACTTTGTTATTGCTTATTGAGTGTTGCTTATTGAGTGTTTTTTATATTCATCAAAATTTAATATCGAAATTATTATTACCCATTTTACATGATATAGAACCAAAATATTTCTATTGAATTTTGCATGCTCAAATATATTAAATTTTCCCTTTACCAGCCTAAATTTACATAGAGCCAAAAATTTACATTAAAACAGTCCATGTATCTCAGCATTTATTTTTTCAATCACCATTCCAAGATCTTCTCTGCTTTCTTCAAAGTTTATCTTATCAACTTCGATGATTAGCATTTTTCCCAGATTATATTTATTGATCCATGTTTCGTATCTTTCATTTAATCTTTTCAGATAATCTAACCGGATTGATTCTTCGTATTCTCTTCCTCGTTTTTGTATTTGTGTAACAAGATTAGATACGCTGGAGCGAAGATATATCAACAGATCAGGTGGTTGAATAAATGAACTCATAAGCTCAAACAAGGAACTGTAATTTTCAAAATCGCGTGTAGTCATAAGGTTCATCGAATGAAGGTTAGGTGCAAAAATATATGCATCTTCATAGATCGTTCGATCCTGTATAACTGCCCCTCCCCCCTGTCTTATCTTTATTATCTGTCTGAATCTGCTGTTTAAAAAATATACCTGCAAGTTAAAAGACCAGCGTTGCATATCTTCATAAAAACTGTTCAGATATGGGTTTTTATCAACATCTTCGAAATGCGATTTCCATCCAAAATGTTTGGAAAGTAAGCGTGTTAAAGTTGTTTTTCCTGAGCCAATATTTCCGGCTATTGCTATGTGCATTGTAAATTAGTTTATAATTAATGATTATTTTTTGGTTTTGAAAGTTCAAGTATTTCTTCAATATATTTCCTGTTATTTGCTAATCGTGGAACCTTGTTTTGTCCTCCGAGTTTCCCTTGTTTTTTCATCCAATTGTAAAAAGTGCCTTTAGGAAGAATATTAACAATTGGTTTGCGCAAAATCATATCATGATAACGTTTTGCTTCGTAATCCGAATTAAGAGATTTTAAACTATTGTCAAGTGTTTTGGTGAAAAATTCCAAGTCTGTTGGTTGGGTTTCAAATTCGATGAGCCACTCATGAGCTGCATTTTCATTTTTATTAAAATAAATTGGTGCTGCAGTATATTCGTTAATTATTGCCTTTGTTTTTTTGCAAGCTGATGCCAGAGCTTTTTCTGCATTATCAATAATAATTTCTTCGCCAAAGGCATTAATAAAATTTTGTGTTCTTCCTGTAATTTTTATTCTAAATGGATTTATTGATGTAAAAGCTACTGTGTCTCCTATCAAATAACGCCATAATCCACCATTAGTAGAAATTATCAAAGCATAATTAATGCCGGTTTCAACTTCGTCGAGTTGGCAAGTTTTTGGATTTTCACGGTTAAGTTGATCAAGTGGCATAAACTCATAAAATACGCCATGATCCAAAAATAAGAGTAATTCGTCGGAATCAATTTTATCCTGAACTCCAAAAAAACCTTCCGAAGCATTATATGTATTAATATATCTCATTTTAGATGAAGGAATGAGCTGCTTGTACTGCTCAACATACGGACTAAAATTCACGCCTCCATGAAAAAAAACTTCCATGTTTGGCCATACTTCTAAAATATTGCTTTTGTGACTGATCTCCAAAATTCGTTTTAAGAATAGTAAAATCCAGGAAGGCACACCGGATAAATTCGTAACATTTTCATTTACCGTTTGCTGTGCCATTTGCTCAATTTTATTTTCCCACTCGTGCAGCAAAGCAATTTTTCGTTCAGGTGTTTTGATATATTGTACCCATACAGGAAAATTTTCAACTATAAGAGCCGAAAGATCACCTATATAATAATTGTCATTTTTTACTTTTACGATATTATGACTCCCAGCCATTGCAAATGCTTTACCATCGAACATTTGCGAATCAGGATAATTATTTAAATAAACTGCTAATAAATCTTTTCCGCCTTTAAAATGACAATCTATCAGAGATTCATTACTTACAGGAATAAATTTACTTTTGCTATTTGTTGTTCCTGATGATTTTGCAAATAACTTTATTTCTGAGTTCCAAAGTATATTTTGCTCTCCATTTCGAATACGGTCGATGTAAACTTTCAATTTTTCATAATCATTAATAGGAGCCCTTTCCTTAAAATCTTTGTAACTATTAATCGAATTATAATGATATTTTTTTCCCCATTCTGTGTTTTTTGCGTTATCTATTAATTTCTTAAATAATTCGGATTGAACCTCGTGAGGGTTATTCATGAAGTATTCGATCTGGTGAACCCTTCTTTTCATCATCCATGATATTACCGAATTTACTATTACCATATAAATTATTTTTTGCGGGATTTCAAAATTACAATTTTCAGTTGAATATACAGTTAGATTTTAAAATTATGTTTTGATATTTTTCTTACTTTTGAATTATGATTTGTTTTCCAAACTGTAAAATCAATCTCGGACTTTCAATTACAGAAAAAAGACCTGACGGATTTCATAATATAGAAACGGTTTTTTATCCGGTAAAATTATGCGATGCGATTGAGATATTTGTTTCTATGGATCAAAAAACTGATTTTGTTTTCAATGGTTTGGATATTCCCGGAAACACAAATGAGAATTTGTGTTTGAAAGCATTTAATATTTTAAAAAAACATTTTGATATTCCTGAAGTAAATTTTAATTTGATAAAGAAAATACCCATTGGTGCAGGACTTGGAGGTGGTTCTGCTGATGCCGCTTTTACAATAAAAATGCTAAATAATCTTTTTTCTCTTAAAATGAGTGAGGGATTAATGATAAAATATGCCAAAATATTAGGTAGTGATTGTGCATTTTTTATTAAGAATAAAGTGGTTTTTGCAGTTGGTAAAGGAGATGAATTTGAAAATACTGATCTTGATATTTCGGATTATCAAATTGCCATTATCAAACCTGAAATTTATATTTCAACACACCAAGCATATTCCAAAATTATTCCTTCCAAAAAGGAAATATCCATAAAGAAAATTATAAAAATGCCTGTATCCGACTGGAAAAATAATTTATTTAATGATTTTGAAAAACCGGTTTTTGAAATATATCCGGAAATAGGAGAAATAAAAAACAAACTTTATAATCTCGGAGCAGAATATGCTTCGATGAGTGGAAGCGGCTCTGCAATTTTTGGATTATTCAAAAATAAAATTAAATTACAATCACACTTTAAGGATTGTTTTGTCTGGCAAGGGAAGTAGGTAATTTCAAATACTTGTTAATTTTATATATTTATTTCGGTGCAGTTATTAAAAGGAAAATCCCAATAATTCCAAAAATGATATTTGGAATCCATGCAGACAAGTAAGGTGATAAATTGCCGACAGTTGCAAAAACCGTTGATATCTGCATAAATAAAATAAAAGCGAAAGCTATTGCAATTCCAAGTCCCAGATGCATCCCGATTCCACCTCTTACTTTTCGACATGAAAGTGACATGCCAATAAATGTCATTACCAGAGTGGCAAAAGGAGAAGCTATCCGCTTACTTTTTTCTACCTGGTAAATTTTAACATTGTCAGCTCCTTTCATTTGTTTTGATTCTATAGTGCGATTAAGTTCCCAGAAATCCATTTCTTCAAAATCTTCTTTTTCGACATAAAGGTCAGAAGGTGAAAGATTTAATGTTGTATCAATTCTTGTTCCTTTTAGTAATTCTTCTTTATTATCGTTTATTGTTCGAATGTAATAATCATTTATTATCCATTTTAGATTGATAGTATCCCATTTGATAGATTTTGCTCTGAGTTTGTAATAAAGTTTATGATCTTTGAATTTTTCTATCGTAAATTTAGTTCCTTTAAGTGAGTGTGTGTTAAATCTTTCAACATAAACGAATGTACCCGGATGTATCTGAAGATGAATATTACGGTCTTTGTTTTTTGAAAGTTTTTCCATGTATGTGTCTTTAAATTCTCTCCTATTTTGATTGGTTTTTGGTATAAGAAAATTTGCAAGGTAAAATGAAAAAACCGCAAGAACCAATCCTGAAATAAAATAAGGTCTAAGTAATCTGGTAAAACTAATACCACTACTTAAAATAGCTATTATCTCGGTGTTTGAAGCTAATTTGGAAGTAAAGAAAATTACTGATATAAATGTAAAAAGATAAATAAACAGATTCAGGAAATATGGAATGAAATTAAAATAGTATGAAAAAATGATTTCGTCAAGTGGGGCATCATTTTCGAGAAATTCATCAATGTTTTCAGAAATATCAAAAATAATAACAATAACTATCAAAAGAGAGATAGCAAAGAAAAATGTCCCGAGGAACTTTTTTATAATATATAGATCAATTTTTTTCATTAATTAATTTGAAAACAAAAATACAAATGATTTTTTTATTATCAATAAAAAAGCCACAGATTCACAGATTGACTTATGAAATAATTAGAACAAAATTTGTGCTAATAAGTGAAATTTGTGTCAGAATGAATCCGCCTGCGGATTTAAGTTACAAGAAGAATAATTTTAAAATTATAACCTTCCCGAAATTTTCGGGGTCATATTATTTTTCCATTCAGTAAAAGTGCCTTCAATGATCTTTTGTCGTGCAGTTTCAACCAACCACAAATAAAAACGTAAATTATGCTGACTTGAGATCATTGCTCCCAGCGTTTCATTCGAAATAAATAAGTGTCGTAAAAATGCTTTGGTGTATTCACTGTCAACAAATGAATCTCCATTTTCGTCAATCGGCGAAAAATCATTTTTCCATTTTTCGTTTTTGATATTGATAATTCCTTCGCTTGTAAAAATATGACCATGCCGTGCATTGCGTGTTGGCATCACACAATCAAACATATCTATGCCAAGTGCAATACTTTCCAGAATATTTTCAGGAGTTCCTACTCCCATCAAATAACGAGGTTTATCTTTTGGCAAAATATTGCAAACCAAGTCTGTCATTTCATACATCATTTTGTGTGGTTCGCCAACGGATAAACCGCCAATTGCATTTCCATCAGCATTATGAGAAGCTATTTCTTCTGCTGATTTTTTTCTCAGATCAATGTATGTGCTCCCCTGAACTATTGGAAAAAATGCTTGTGAATAACCATAATTTCCGCTTGTTTTGTTAAATTGCCCGAAGCATCTGCCAAGCCACTTATGAGTGATCTCTAATGATTTTTTGGCATATTCATAAGAGCAAGGATAAGGAGTACATTCATCAAAAGCCATCATAATATCTGCACCAATTTTTCGCTGAATATCAACTATGTTTTCAGGTGTAAATGTATGTTTTGAGCCGTTGATATGAGAGTTGAAGATAACTCCTTTGTTGGTTACTTTTCGGGTATTTGCCAGCGAATAAACCTGGTAGCCTCCGCTGTCGGTCAAAATCGGTTTATCCCATCCGTTGAATTTATGTAAGCCACCGGCGTTTTTAATAACATCAGGTCCGGGTCGTAAATAAAGGTGATAAGTATTTCCGAGGATGATTTGAGCTTTAATATCTTCTTTTAATTCTTTAATGTGAACCGCCTTTACAGCACCGGCAGTGC
>DAOVNY010000211.1 GCA_030630005.1 Bacteroidales bacterium
AAGATTAATACTGGCTCTTGGTGATCCGCCATAATTTATCATTCCGGCAAATTTCTTCAGTTTATAATCTTCCGGATAACGGGTTGAAAAAACAATATCAGTAATATAATTCTCAATTTTTTCGTCAAGATAAACCTCACGAACTACCTTTCGTGCATTTAAAATATCCTTGGTTTTTAAAACTTTATTTGTTGAAGGAAACTCATTTTTAATGTTTTGACGCATAATAAGTTTTTCTTCATCCTTACCGGGATATCCAATCACAACTTTAAGCATAAATCTATCGATTTGTGCTTCGGGCAAAGGATAAGTTCCTTCCTGTTCAATCGGATTTTGAGTTGCCATTACAAGAAACGGTTCTTCGAGAGGGTAAGTATTATCACCAATGGTGATCTGTCTTTCCTGCATTGCCTCAAGTAAGGCACTTTGCACCTTGGCGGGAGAACGGTTTATCTCATCTGCGAGAATGAAATTCGAAAATAAAGGTCCTTTTCTCACAACAAATTCTTCTTTTTTCTGACTGTAGATCATAGTTCCCAAAAGATCGGCGGGAAGCAAATCGGGTGTAAACTGTATCCTGCTAAACTTAGCATCTACAACATTTGCTAATGAAGTAATTGCAAGTGTTTTCGCAAGTCCGGGAACACCTTCAAGAAGAATATGTCCGTTTGATAAAAGACCTACAAGCAAACGTTCGACCATGTGTTTTTGCCCGATAATAACTTTTTGCATTTCCATATTGATGATATCAACAAATGCACTTTCCTTTTGAATTCGTTCGTTTAATTCCTTAATGTTAGTATTATCCATATTGTGTTATATTTAATTTTATCTTTCTTTTAAATAAGTGCCTAAAGTTTAGAGTACTTAAAGTGCCTAAAGTTTTATCAAATTTGCCACAGATTCTCAGATAATAAAATTATTTTTAAAAATAATCTGTGAATCTGTGGCTTCTTTATTTTCTCAAACGCAAAAATATAAAATGATAGTCTGAGGGAAATATTGATTATTGTTAAATTTTGTTAAAGGAAAGGTTAAAGAGTGTTAAGGGGGTTTGTTTTTTTATTTTTTTTACCCCTCTGTCCTTCGGACATCTCCCCTAAAAATAGGGGAGAAACGCGCTTCGCAAATATTATTAAAAGATATTTTACTTGCAATTGTCATCTTGACGACGAAGGAGGAAAGACCTCCCCGCTATTTTGCTCTAAGCCGGCAAATATCACCTCCCAGCTGCTAAGTTTGCTTTCCATGTAAATGCCCTGAAATATTTTTGCCATAATATATCAGTGGATTTATATTGATTATCGGCAAAAAAGTAATCAACAAGTACTTCCCTTGTTCTGCATAATTCACCAAGGCGATTAATGTTATCTTTATCAGCAATTGTAAAATCCATAAGTTCCAACGCCCTGAAAAATGCTAAGCGGCTGCGCTCCTGCTTATTTTTATTTTTCCATTTAATTGTTCGTTCCACTTCACTACCAACATTTGCCATTTGCTCTGCAAAACTCAACTTATTCCAACTGCCGTCAGATAAATTTTTATGATAAAAGTTTGATTCCATATATTTAATCTACCAATTTATTTACTATTTCAATGATTTTATTTTCTTTATCAATAATTTTCATGTGCTTATTTTATAAATTCTAATTTTTATTATCCGACTGAAAAGTGGTAAACAACTGCTAAATTAAATAATATTCGTAAATATAAAATTTCTAATTAAACTTTTCTCTGCGCCGGCTTTTTTGTAAAACGCCGGCAAATATTACTTTCCTGTAATTTTGCACACCGCAAACAGAAATAATTTATTAGCTGAGAAAAACCATTTTGCTTGCAGTAAAACCATAAATCCGCAAGCGGATTCCATTTGGACACTAATTTCACTTATTAACACTAATTTTATATCACCAAAATAGATGAACGATTTTCTGTCTAATACACTCATTACATTACACTAATAAAATCCTTACGGATTTATGATAAAAACGATATTCATAATTTTACACTAAAAAATCATCACAAGTAATCACAGAAGTTTTTATTCCCGGATAAAGCAATTCAATTGTACTAAATGATTTAGGTCGTTTACTGTTTTTCCACTTTATTTCTATGGCATTAAATTCTCCTTCACCCTGAACGATAAAGTCTATTTCGGTTTTGTTGGTTGTTCTCCAAAAATTTACCTTTTTCATTGAATGATGATCTTTTGAAAGTAATTCTGTAAGATAGAAATTTTCAAACAAACTGCCTTTATCTGTTCTCAGGCTCAAATCATTAAAATTATTTAAAATAAAATTCCTTAAGCCCAAATCCAGAAAATACAATTTTGGCGTTTTGCTGATTTCTTTATTATAGTTTTTATGAAACGGGTATATCCTTTTACAAATAAATGTTTGCTCAAGGATGTTCAGGTATTCCTCAATTTTATTCCGGGAAATTCCCATGGAGTTGGAAATAGAATGGATATTTAACAAATCACCCGACTGCATTGCTGCCCGTATTAAAAATTTATTGTAAATATCTATATCTTTCAAATTGATAAAATCAACCAAATCCTTTTGAACATAAGCCTGAAAAATATCTTTAATCCTTAATTTTTTATCAATTGATTGTGTTTCTTTTGCAACAGCAGGATAAGAGCCAAACAAAAGAATTTTGTTCAGAGCTTCTTGTTTTGTTATGGGAGCTGCAAAATCAATGTATTCATTAAATGATAATCTGTTAATAGTAAAAATACGAGACCTGCCCACAAGATGTTCTTTGGTTTTTGCTTTAACTTCCAATTGCGATGAACCGCTGTAAATAATTTTTATATTTTTTTTAAGGTCGAAAACCTCCTTTAAAAATAGTCCCGGTGAATTAAGTCGCTGTACCTCATCAATAAAAACATATTTTCTTTTATTGTCGTTGCCTAAGAATTGAATAAACTCAGGAATTGCAGAAAACAAAGTATGTAACTTTAAATCGTCCAAATTGAAATAGAAAATATTTTTGGGAGAAATTCCTGATTTAAGCAAGTTTTCAATAAGCAGCCAAATCAAGGAACTTTTACCTACCTGCCTGCTTCCGACAAGCCCGAGAATAAGCTCATTATCCATATTGTCCAACAATGTTTTGAAAATTTCCCTTGTTTTAAGATTAAATGAATAATCCTTTTGTTCACGCCAGGGATTTTGTAATAAAAATATTTCGTTAATCATATTACCTAGGTTATTTTTTTGTAAAAGTATAAAATTATCTGGATAAATTTTAATATTTATAAAAAGATTTTTTTATTTTTTACTTTTTTACCCCTCCGTCCTTCGGACATCTCCCATATTTCTCAGGGGAGAGATGTGCTTCGCAAGATTTGTGCAAAAATTTAACTAATTACAAATCTAAATTCCAAAATTATAAATCTAAAATCATAAATCCAAAATCCCAATATAAATTATACTTTTGCTTCCATTAACAGTAATTATGAAAAACAAAACAATATACATTGTACTATTTTTTTATGCAATCATAGCCACCTTTACAATATTATTTTTTGATGGTACCGGCGGTGCTGGAGATAGTATTCAGCATTACCTGTTTGCAAAATTTGCTCCTCTTCATCCACAGCTTTTCTTTAATCATTGGGCAAAACCTCTTTATGTATTATTGGTTAGCCCTTTTGCTCAATTCGGATTTATCGGAGTAAAGCTATTCAATGCAATTGTATCATTATTAAGCATTTTTTTTACATTCAAAATAGCCCAAAAATTAAATCTCAAAAATGCAATTA
>DAOVNY010000066.1 GCA_030630005.1 Bacteroidales bacterium
CCAACGGTATGGATAACAAATTTTGCAGGCAATTTATATCCTTTTGTGATTCTGGCATCACCGGTTGCACAACCACTAAGGGTTTTGCATTCTTCAAGTAATTCGCGCCCTGCTGCTCTGTGAATAGCACCATCCACTCCACCACCTCCCAAAAGCGAAGTATTTGCAGCATTAACTATTGCATCAACTTCTAATTTTGTAATATCTGCTTGAATTAACTCAATTTTCATTATGAATCTGTATCTTAAATTTTCCTCACAAATAATTGAGCGGTTTCATATTTTACCACTTCAATATTATCACCTTTTTCAATATATCCGGTGATTGCCGTTGCATCAAAAACTTCATTTTCGATTTCGACTTTTCCGACAGGACGTAGGATAGTGCGGGCAATTCCAGCTTTTCCCAACATACTTTTATATCCATTATCAGAAAAAGTATATCCATTATTTGCTTGTTGGGTTTCATCAAGAGCAAGATGACCAAATATTGTTGTTGTGAACATTTTTTTACTCAAATACATTGAACTTATCACCGAAAGGAATATTGATATCATGACAATGAAAAACGCTTTCATCAAACCATTTAACTGAACATCAGAGAAATCGAAACCCATATTATCGACCATGCTCAAAGTCAAGCCTGTAACTATTAAGATCAAACCTGATATTCCTGCAACACCAAATCCCGGAATTGCAAATATTTCTACTGCCACAAGAATGATTCCTACGATAAATATCAAGATTTCCCAATTATTTGCAAGTCCCTCAACATAAAGGGGTGCAAAATACAGCAAAGCAGCTACCACAGCAGCAGCCGACGGAAATCCAATCCCCGGACTTTGTAATTCAAAATATATTCCACCAATGATCACCATTATCAATATTCCGCTTATCATCGGATTAATAAGAAATCCTATAAACTTATCAGTAGCGGTAAGTTTTTGTTCCACGATCTCATAATTTTCAATTCCCGACAATTGTAATAATTCTTTAATATTATCAGCTTGTCCTTCACAGAAATTATGCTTTATTGCTTCGGAAGTAGTAAATGTGAGAACTTTTACCGAGTCAACCACACCGGGTATTGAAATTCGCGGATCAACCATTGCCTGAGCAATATCAGGATCTCTTCCTGTTGCTTCAGCAGTCGAACGCATCATTGATCTCATATAAGATTGATATTTATCAGGCATCGGCTCACCCTTTTGATTTACAACCGTTGCAGCCCCGATATTTGCTCCGGGTCGCATGTAAATACTATCACAAGCAATTGAAATAAGCGCACCGGCTGATGCAGCATTATTATCAATAAAAACATAAACAGGTATTTCCGATTGAAGTATTATTGTACGTATAGAATCAGCAGCATCAAGCATTCCACCATAAGTGTTCATGTGGACAAGAATAAGATCAGCATTAGTATCTTTCGCAAATTTGAATGCTTTTTGGGTTATTCGCCAAACGGGAGGAGCAATCTCTTTTTTTATGTCAAACTTTAAAACCCTATATTTTTTTTCAGAATTATTTTTTAAAGTATCTGTTTTTTGAGAGAATCCCTGTAATCCAATTATTAATATAAAAAGCAGTAAGAATATTTTAAAACATCTCATATTTTTCTATTTTTTGGTCTTTTATCGAATTTCCAATTTCATTATATAATTATTGTGATTTATTGTTAGTTGTTAATTTCTCATCGTGCATATTATTATAGAGTTTTCGCCATGCTTTTTTTCCCCAGTATGATCTTCTCCAATATTTACCCCACGAAATATTAGTCCACAAACGTTCGTGTAAATAATACATGAATATTTTTGTGAAAAACTCGGCACTTGCTATTAATCCTGCATTTTCAACGCTTTTACTCACCGGTATTTCAGTATATCTGTCAAAAATAATAAAACTTAAAATAAAGGTTGCTCCGGTAGCAAGAAGCCTATAACTAACTGCTTTTGAAACACTTCTTAAAGGGTTTTCCTTATTTTCGTGATTTTTTATTTTTTTAAAAATATTTTTCTTCATCAAAACTTAAAAAATAAATCAATAATTTTTGTCTATAAAAATACAATATTACTATTTTTTATTTAAAATAAATATTAATAGCATTCATTACATCTTCATAAATATTCATATTTGAGGCAACAATCTCTCTTCCAAAAACAAAATCATCATCGCCTTTAAAATCGGAAACCTCACCACCTGCCTGCTTAACAATAAAAGCACCGGCAGCTACATCCCACGAATGCAATCCATATTCGTAAAATCCATCGAATCTTCCGCATGCAACATAAGCAAGATCAATAGCAGCTGAGCCGAGTCGTCGAATACCCCGGGTCTTTAATATCAGGTTTTTAAATAATTCCAAATATGCATCTAACCTACTATAATCATTATACGGAAAGCCCGTTGCTAATAGCGAGTCATCTAATTTTGAAGTTTCCGACACACTAATTGGCTCACGGTTAAGAAATGCCTGACCACCTTCCCATGCATAAAAACACTCTCTGTTATTCACCTCATAAACCACTCCAATAATTATTTCATTTTTTCTCATCAAAGCAACACTAATTGAGTAAACCGGAATATGATGTATAAAATTTGTTGTTCCGTCAAGCGGATCAATTATCCAGTTATATTCAGTTGCTTTTTTTACATCATGATTTTCTTCAACAATAAAACCCGATTCAGGAAGCAGTTTCGAAAGGTCGCTAACAAGCCGTTCTTCCGCATTTTTATCAACATAAGTTACAAGGTCATGCACTCCTTTTTCTTTAATATCCGAATTTTGAATATTATTAATTTCGTTATGAATATATCCGCCAACCGCCCGGCAAGTATCGCAAACCTGATTTGTCAATAATTCTAAATTCATTTTCTATCCCTTCTTTTGATATTATTGGTTTTACTGCAATTTTAATGGTAACATTATTTTATAGTTCTACTAATAAATTTCATTAATAATGATAAAATGCTACAATGCTTAAATGCTTAAATATTTCATAACAATTAAATCTTTTATAATAAATGGCTTGAATTTTACAATATTAGATTTTTCCATTTTGTAAATTATTTTTATTTTAGCATTTAATCATTTTAGCATTTGTCAATGTTCCACTAAATTTGTAGTAGTACCATATTTTTTATGATAAGATGAAAAATACCAAATTCCTATTCCTCCAAGCAAAATTAAGACAACTGATATGATTTCAGCCTGTGTAATTTTGCTTCCAAAAATATTATAAGTTTCATTAACTCTTATCTTTTCAATAAAAAAACGTTCAACACCATTTAACATCAAGTAAATCGAAAAAAGAATTCCCGGTATTTTAATCCTTTTTCGAATAAACCATAAAATTAAGAATAAAATTGTACATGTTGTAGTTTCATAAACCGGAGTTGGAAAAACCGGAGGTACAAGATGATGACAATATTGTCCTGTACAACCTTCTATCGGTACACCCTGATTAAGTATATTATGTGGGTAATCATAAGCCCAAAGCCAATCAGGAAGAAAACTCAGCCATTCGGGTTTTAGAGCTATATTTATTATTCCCCAATCACCATCGCCTGAAACCTGACATCCAATTCTACCAATAGCATAAGCAATCATCAATGCAGGGGCAAAAACATCAGTAAGATGCTTCCATGAAATTTTATTTCGTTCGGCATAATAAATAAGTGAAAAAGCAGCAACTATCAGTCCACCGTAAAAAGTAAGTCCGCTAAATGAAAGCAAAGACCCGAGAGGATCAGCAAAAAACTCATCAAGATTTTCTAATTGGTGAAAAATTTTTGCACCGATAATACCTGTTAGTGCAGCTATCAATATAATAGTTCCGGTAAGTTGATATGGATGAACCAAGACTTCAACTTCTTTTGGTTTATCAAGTTTATCTTTTTGTTTACTCCAATAAACGTAGTAAGCATAAGCTGCCCCAAATATTAATCCACCTATAAGATTTCCTTCGGAGGAAAACAAAAACTGCTGAGGATCATTTGCAAAGAAAGTATAATCAAAAACTGCCCCGATAATTTTAAAGCCAATCAGAAAACCAACAACAGCCGAAACGATCAAATCAGTTAAACTTGCAGGTTTTCCTTTAATAATCTTTTTTTTCTGAGCTTGTAAAAAACCTTCTTTTTCTTTTCTTTTAAGCTCGAAATAAATTATTGTCCCGCCAACAAGAAAAGCCATTCCAAGCATAAAACCATAACTCTGTATTGGCAAATTAATATTTGTTCCTAACAAATCGTTTATTAAATCACTTAGTTTTGGATACATATTTTTGTTTTTATAATGACTAAAATTTGAAATAACTTTAGCTCACTCCAAACTTTAGTTCACTTTAGTTCACTTTTAATTTCCACCTTAAAAACCCCATATTCATCAAGCTCTTTTAGTTTTACAATTACAATTTTATTTATCAACTCTTCATCAAAGGTAGTTTTTACTTTTATATAATTCTCGGTAAAACCAAACATCATTCCGTTTCGTTTTGCTGATTCAAAAAGCACTTTACAGTTTGAGTTGATATTTTGCTTATAAAATTCATCTTTTTTCTTTTCGGAAAGTTGGTGTAAAATCTTACTTCTTTCTTTAATTTTTTGTTTAGATATTTTATTTTCCATTTTAGAAGCAGGAGTACCCGGTCTTTCCGAAAAAGAGAAAACATGCAAATAAGAGATACCGGTACTTTCAATAAAATCACAGGCATCCTGAAAATCCTCATCTGTTTCGCCCGGGAATCCAACTATTAAATCAGCGGCAACGCAAGCTTGCGGCATAAGTGATTTAATAAGACTCACTCTTTCTGCAAATAACTCCCTGTCGTATTTTCGTTTCATTGCTTTAAGAACATTGTTCGAACCAGCCTGTAATGGTATATGAAAATGCGGTAATATTTTTTTTTGAAGAAGCTACAAATTTGATTATCTCATCAGTTAAAAGATCCGGTTCTATTGATGAAATTCTGTAACGTTCTATTCCTTCTATTTTATCAAGTTCTTTAATTAATCCGAAAAAATTCTCACCATTATTTTTTCCAAAATCTCCAATATTTACTCCTGTGAGGATTACTTCCTTCACATTAATTTTTGCTATTTCCTTTGCTTTTTCAATTGTGTTAGCAATTGTGTCGCTTCTGCTTCTACCTCTGGCAAAAGGAATTGTGCAATAAGAACAAAAATAATCGCAACCATCCTGAACTTTTAAAAATGAGCGTGTACGATCGCCATAAGAATATGAATGATGAAATTCCTTAGTTTTGCTGATTGCCTGAAGATAGATTTTATCAGCATGAACAGGGTCTTCCTCAATACTTTTTAAATGTTCAACAATATTGTATTTTTCATTATTTCCAAGAACAAGTTTCACTCCCTCAATTTCCATGAGTTTTCCTGAACTTAATTGAGAATAGCAACCCAAGACTGCAATTTTTGCATCAGGGTTTCTTCGATTGGCTTGTCTAATAGCAGCTCTGCTTTTTTTCCCGGCTTTGGCAGTAACAATACATGTATGTACTACATAAATATCAGCTTCTTCTTTAAAATCAACAATATCAAATTCTTCAACAGGAAACTTTTTTGAAATTGTTGATGTTTCCGAAAAATTAAGTTTACAACCTAATGTTTTAAATGCTACTTTTTTCTTTTTCACAAAACAAAAGTAGTTTATTTGTTAGGAGTAACGCTATGATAATTGAAAGTAATCAGTCAGCAGCCGGCTCTCTGCCGACTGCCTGATTTGTATTATAATCAAATACTATCTATAATAGGTAAAAATATTTGGTTATAATCAAATATATTATTATCTTTACAAATTATTATGAACTTTAATCAATAAAGTATGAGTGAGATATTTAATGCATTAGAGGCTATTAACTATTGGAATATTAAAGAAGAATTTAATACAGGTTTTATCCGTCAAAGTTATCTTGATAAAATAGAAGAAGCCAGTGGCAATAAGTTAATAAAGGTAATTGTTGGTCAACGGCGAAGTGGAAAAAGTTATATTGTCAGGCAGTTTATCAGACATTTAATAAAGAATAAGTCTGTTGATCCTAAAAACACCTTCTATTTAAATAAAGAATTGTACGATTTTGATAACGTTAAAACAGCTTCCGATCTCGCTGATGTAATTAAACTGTACAAAAAGAAAGTTAAGCCATCGGGTAAGGTTTATGTTTTTATTGATGAAGTACAAAATATTGATGAATGGGAAAAAATCATTGTTTCCCTTGCCCAGCATACTGTTGATGATTACGAGGTGTTTATTACCGGTTCCAATTCGCGTCTTTTGTCAGGTGAACTTGCCACTCTTTTATCAGGGCGTTATTTAGTTTTTGAAGTTTTTCCATTTTCGTATATCGAATTTTTAAAGTTTAATAATTATAAAAACAATAAAAAAAGTTTTATTAAATATATTGAAACAAGTGGTTTGCCTGAAGTTTATAATTTTATTTCAAATGATATTCACAGGCATTACTTTCAATCATTGAAAGATACTATTCTGCTTAAAGATATAATGTATCGTCATAATATTAGAGATTACGTACTATTGGAAGATTTGTTTTTGTTCATTTTGCATAATGTTGGTAATCTAATTTCAATACCTTCAATAATAAAGTATTATAAAAGCAAGCAAAGAAAAGCCGATTATTCAACCATTTCATCCTATATAACTTATATGGAGCAGGCATTTATTGTACGTCAATGTTCAAAATATTCTCTTAAAACTAAGGAGTTATTATCTGGTGAAAAGAAGTACTATGTAAACGATCTTGGTTTTAGAAATTACTTATTCCCACAACTTAAAACCGATATTGCTTCAATGTTGGAAAACTTTGTATATATGCATTTACGTATGTCCGGCTTTGATGTTAAGGTTGGCTACCATAAACAATATGAGGTTGATTTTATTGCAACAAAAGGGAATTTAAAAATATATATTCAAGTTACTTATCTCTTATCTTCTGAGCAAACTGAAAACAGGGAATTCCGGGTTTTAGAATTAATAAATGACAATTATCCAAAATTTCTTATTTCGATGGATGAAATAAAAATAAACCACCCTAAAGGCATTAAACATCAAAATATTTGGGAATTTGTTACAAATCTGTAAAATAACAGGCTTGATTTTGGGGATTATTTTCTGTAGATGATTACTTCAGTCGGCAGTCTCCAGATTGCAACTACCTACTAAAGACTGTACCATCAAAGCTTTGACGAAGCAAAATATCTCTGCAATAAAATTCCGGCAACAATAAAAATCAATCCAACAATAGTTGAAATCATTATCTCCTCTCCTACTGTCAATCTAATTATCATTAGAGCAATAAAAGGTGAAAGAAAAACGAGATTGCTTACTTTTGCTGTGTTTGAAGAGTATTTAAGTGCTTTAAACCAGATTATATAAGTTATTCCCATTTCAAAAACGCCAATATAAACTGAGCCAATTATTCCTTTAATATCCGGCAAGGAAATATCCGTAAAGAAAATTATCGTTATCAAAATATAAATAAATCCAAAAACAAAATTCAGGAACAACTTTGAGACTTCCTCGCGTTTATCTTTTAAATTAAATATCCAGAACAAAGCCCATAAAAAAGCACTTCCAATCGCAAGTAGCACTCCATAAATATTTGTAAATTCCAGTGAAAACAATCTCCCTTGTGTTGAAATAATTATTATCCCGAAAAAACTAACAAAAATGGCAGCTATACTTTTTAAACCAATCTTTTGTTTTAGAATTGGAATTGAAAGCAAGACCAAAACTATAGGCCAAAAATAATTTAATGTCCCTGCCTCTTGAGCTTTTAAGAGTGTATAGGCTTTAAACAAAACAAAATAATACAAAAAGGGATTCAGAAATCCGAGAATTACCGAATACAATACATCCTGAGATTTCAGTTTTTTTAATAGAATTATTTTTCTCTGAAAAAGGAGTAATAAAAAAAGTGTAACAAGCGATACAAACGAAGCTATCAATAGCATACCTGCAAAATCAATATACCGCAAAGTAATCTTAAAAGCCGAACTCATAGTTGACCAGAAAAGAACCGTGATCAGTGCATAAAAATATGCTTTTGATTGGTTTTTCATTTTTTATAATATACTATTTTCAGTCGGCTTACTGTCTGCTGTTTTACTGCCGACTTGCTATTTACAGCATTGAGTCTTATTCCAATATTCTAATCTCCGAAGTAAGCAGAATTACTTTTTTATAAAGTGCCGAAACTCCACAATATCTTTCTTCTGAAAGATTTACCGCTTTTTGTAACTTATTTAAAGGAATGTCTTTCCCTTTAAATTCGTAAACTATATGCATTTTATTGTATTGTTTCGGGTGTTCTTCAGTTAATTCACCTTCAACCGAAACATTAAAATAATCTGGTTCTACACGCATTTTTTTTAATATTGAAATTACATCCATAGCAGTACATCCGGCTAAGGCAGCCAGCATTAATGGTTTTGGACGAGGACCTTTATTTTCTCCACCAACTTTTTCTCCGGCATCAATAAAAAATTTATGTCCGTTTACTTCAACTTTAAAATTCATCTTTGAATTATGCGTTGCTGTTACTTTGTTTTTCATGTGTTTGTATTAAGACTAAAATCCAAATTTACTGTAAAATTATCACATCAAAAAAAATATTGAAAAAAACTTGACAAATCAATTTTTTTGTTGTTACTTTGTAATCATTACAAAAATGAAATAATTACAATATGATTGAAATAAAAAATATGGCTGAATATCTGAACGCAAATAATATAAGACCATCAGTTCATAGAATAAAAATCTTTGAATATTTATATACTAAAAGGAATCATCCAACTGTGGAAAATATCCACAAAGGATTAATTAATGTAATTCCGGCTTTATCAAAAACTACTGTTTATAATACTCTAAAACAATTTGTTGAAAAAGGAATTGTTCAGATAATTAATATTGAAGATAATGAAACAAGATATGATGCTGACACATCTACACACGGACATTTTAAATGTGTGAAATGCGGAATGTTACATGATTTCTCTTTTGATAATACAAATCTTGGAATAAAAGACATTGAAAATTTTGATATTCATCAAACACATTTATATATAAAAGGAATATGTAAAAAATGTAAAAATTAAATAATTTAACTCAGAAATAATAACTAAAATTTAATAAATATGGAAACATTAATTGGAAAAAAAGCACCTTTATTTAAGGCGAAAGCAGTAGTTAACGGTAACGAATTTGTTGAAGGTTATACATTAGAACAATTTATTGGCAAGAAAGATGTAATATTTTTCTTTTATCCTTTAGACTTCACATTTGTTTGTCCTACTGAATTAATTGCATTTCAAAGACAAATTGAAGAATTTAAAAAACGTAACGTAGAAGTTGTGGCATGCTCAATCGACTCTGAATTTTCGCACTGGGCATGGCTGAATACCGAGCAAAATAATGGTGGAATAAAGGGCGTAAAATACCCGATTGTTGCTGATTTGGATAAAACAATTGCTGAAAGTTTTGGAGTACTTGCCGGTGAATATGATTACGATGAAACCGGAAAATTAGTTTTTGAAGGAGCTCCCGTAGCGTATCGCGGACTATTTTTAATTGACAAAAAAGGCATTGTTCGTCATTCAGTAATAAATGATTTACAACTTGGCAGAAGTGTTGACGAGGCTCTTAGAATTGTTGATGCTCTTCATCATTTTGAAGAATATGGTGAAGTTTGTCCTGCAAACTGGAAAGAAGGTGACGATGCTGTGAAGCCAACCGCTGATGGAGTTGCTGATTATCTCGGAACGCATTAGAATTCTGGATACTGGATTCTTGATTAAAAAACGAATTATTAACATAAAAAAATAAATATCATGAAAATAAATAAATATGAAGACATTTCTCAAATAGACAGAGAAGCAAAAAAGGATTATATTGACAGACATTCGGCTTTTGTTTACTGTGAAAACAGTGCAAAAATGGGTGAAAAGTTTAAAGTAAAAGTAAAAGTCGGGGATCAGTACAAACATCCCGACGACCCTGATCATTATATTGCCTGGGTGCAATTATGGAATGGTGAAAAAATGCTTGCACAAGCAAATTTTATTGAAGGTGCATTGGGAAACCAAGCTGAAAATCTTGAAGTGGATTTTTATATCGTTCCTAAAAAGAATATGAAACTTATTGCTCATGCTTTTTGTACTAAACACGGCTTATGGCAAAGTGAAGAAGTTCTTGTAGAAGTAAGCGAATAAATTTGATTAAAACAAAAAAATAAACAGATGAAATCATTAAAAGGAACAAAAACAGAACAAAATCTATTAAAATCATTTGCCGGAGAATCTCAGGCAAGAATGCGATATGATTACTTTGCAAAACAAGCAAAGAAAGAAGGTTATGAGCAAATTTCTGCAATATTTGCCGAAACAGCTTTAAATGAAAAAGAACATGCAAAAAGGTTTTTTAAATTTTTAGAAGGAAGACCAGTTGAAATTACTGCTACTTACCCTGCCGGTAAAATTGGTACTACATCTGAAAATTTAAAAGAATCTGCCTTGGGTGAAAATGAAGAATGGACAGAATTGTATCCTGAATTTGCAAGAATAGCAGATGAAGAAGGATTCGATGAAATTACAACTACTTATAGAATGATCGCCAAAGTAGAAAAAGCACATGAAGAGAGATATTCCAAATTATTAACCAATCTTGAAGAAGGTAAAGTATTTGAGAGAAACGCTAAGGTTATTTGGAAATGCCGTAATTGCGGATATTTACACGAAGGAACAAAAGCTCCTGAAACATGCCCTGCCTGCTTGCATCCACAAGCATATTTTGAATTGAAAGAGACTAATTACTAACACAAAAATTTCATTTTAATATGAAAAATGATATTTCAATAGTATTATCCGGAGAAGCCGGACAAGGAATCAGAACAGTCGAATTACTAATGATCAGAGCTTTAAAGAATTCAGGGTATAATGTATTTTCGACCACTGAACTTATGTCGAGAGTGAGAGGTGGCAATAATACTACTGAAATCAGAGTATCAGATAAAAGAATTCAGGCTTATGTTGATAAAATTGATATTTTAATTGTTTTAAGCAAAAATGCTATTTCCAGGATAGAAAGCCGTCTTTCTGAAAATACTATTATAATTGGAGAAAATACTTTTATTGAGGATAAATATAAAAATGGTCAATATAAGATAAAAAACGTACCTCTTAGTTCTTTAGCTAAAGAAGTCGGCGGTTTGATTTATTCTAATGTTATAATTTTTGGTCTTTTATCCGGAATTTTTGATATTAATTTAAATTTGATAAAAGAGTATATATCTGAGCAATTTTATGCTAAAGGAGGAGAAATCATAGAAAATAATATTAATGCAGTAATTAAGGGCTATGATTACGGAAAGAACTTGAAATTAGTAATTCAGGTTGAAAAAAATGAAGAAATAAAAAAACAGATAATATTAAGTGGAACTGAATCTATTGCGATAGGTGCATTGGCAGGAGGGTGTAATTTTATTACTGCATACCCGATGTCGCCTTCAACCGGAGTTATACAATTTTTAGCAAAACTTTCTGAAGAATTTGGTGTTGTTGTTGAACAGGCAGAAGATGAAATTTCTGCAATTAATATGATTCAGGGTGCATGGTATGCCGGAGCACGGGCAATGACAACAACTTCGGGAGGTGGATTTGCATTAATGCAAGAAGGCATTAGCAATTCAGCTATGGTTGAATCACCTATTGTAATTCATCTTGCGCAAAGA
>DAOVNY010000216.1 GCA_030630005.1 Bacteroidales bacterium
AAATTAGAGTGTAAATATGTTAAATTTGAAATTTATAAAGGTAGTTTGAAAAAAAAGAAAAACTCTGTTGATTTATAGTGGATAATATTTATTTCGATATTACATTGATGTTATTTAAAAAAAACACTCAATAAGCAACACTCAATAATCAATAAACAAGTAAAAAAAGTGTTGAAACTACGAAATCAGATATGTAGAAATAATGAAAATTGAGTGTTGAATGTTTAAATTCCTATAATGAGTTAGCATTTGATCATTTTCGTGTTTTTAATAAATTTATACAGAGTTTGTCAAATAATAATAGTAGTACAGAATAAAATAATTATGATAAAGAAAATAAAAAAGATAGGAGTACTAACTTCAGGAGGTGATGCACCCGGGATGAACGCAGCAATTAGAGCAGTTGTAAGAACGGCTGTTTATAATAATTTAGAAGTAATCGGAATAAAAAACGGATATGACGGATTAATACAAAATAAATTTCTAAAACTCGAAAATTACTCGGTTTCCGATATCATTCAGAAAGGCGGAACAATAATAAAATCAGCACGCAGCGAAGAATTTAAAACTGCTGAAGGAATGCAAAAATCTTATGATAATTTAACAGACGCCGAAATAGATGCGTTGGTTGTGATTGGAGGTGACGGAACTTTTAGCGGAGCAAATGAATTTGGAAATAAATATGATTTCCCGATAATCGGTTTACCCGGAACTATTGATAATGACCTCTTTGGAACAGATTTTACTATTGGGTACGACACAGCTTTAAACACAGTTATTGATGCAATCGACAAGATCAGAGACACAGCATATTCTCATAATCGTTTGTTTTTTATTGAAGTTATGGGTCGTGATGCAGGATTCATTGCTCTAAGAAGCGGAATTGCCGGAGGTGCCGAAGACATCCTCATCCCGGAAACGGAAACCCACATTGATGATTTAATACATAAACTGGAACACGACTGGCGACATAATAAAAAATCAGGAATTATTATTGTTTCGGAAGGAGACGATGCCGGCGGAGCTTATGAGATCGCAAGAAAAGTAACAGAGAAATTTACAAATTACAAAACCAGAGTAACGGTTTTAGGTCATATTCAAAGAGGTGGAGCACCAAGCTGCATGGATAGAGTTCTGGCAAGCACACTCGGATACGAGGCTATTAAAGCATTGGTCAACGGAAAAAGAGATGTAATGGTAGGTCAGGTAAATAATAAAATTGCTTTTACTCCTTTTGCAGAAGCAATAAAGCATCATCAGGAAATCAATCGTGATATGCTGGAGATGGCGAGGATATTGTCGTTGTAATTGATAAATTGGGAAATATGGGAATAGGGGAAATATGGAAATATGGGAAATAGAAGGCAAGACCTTTATACCTTTATTCCCCTTATTTCCCCAAACACCATTTTTATAATTTATCCTCAATTCCGATAACTATCAGGAAAAGTGCCTAAAATTCAGAACTTATTATAAAATGGAACGAACAACACTATTTGTCGATATTTTACTTCCCCTGCCACTTCCGGGTACATTTACATATCGTGTTCCATTTTCGTTAAATGATGAAATAAAAAAAGGTCAGAGGGTAGTTGTCCAGTTTGGCAGAAAAAAAATTTATACTGCTGTTGTATTAAAAATTCATCAAAATCCACCTCAGGGATATTCGGTAAAATATATTTCATCAATTCTTGATCCTGTTCCGGTAATTAATGATATTCAACTTGATTTTTGGAAATGGATGTCGAAGTATTATATGTGCACAAGAGGTGAGGTAATGAATGTTGCGTTACCATCGGCATTGAAACTTGCCAGTGAATCAAATATAATTTTACATCCTGATTTTGATGGCGATATTTCGGGACTTAATGAAAGAGAAATATCTATTACCGAAGCTCTTCACAACAGAAGCAAATTAAGTATTTCTGAAGCCACAGAAATAGCAGAACTACAAAAAATATTTCCCCTCATCAAAAACCTGATTGAGAAAAAAGTTATCCTTGTTGAAGAGGAAATACACGATTCTTATAAACCAAAAAAAGAAACATTTGTTCGTTTTTCAGAAGAATATAAAAATGAAGAGAAGTTAAAAGAAGCCTTCGATGAACTTGGTAAAAGAGCATTTAAACAATTAGAAATGCTTATATCATTCATCAAATTAACAAATAATGATATTCAAAAAGGTGAAATAAAAAGACCTCTGCTTATAAAAAGCGTTGACGGCTCAGCATCACAACTTAACACTCTTGTAAAAAAAGGTATTTTTGAAACTATCACAAAAATTACAAGTCGTCTTGAAATTAGAAAAAGTTCTACCTCTGCCGACAAAATTGAACTTAATGAGCATCAGCAAAAATCTCTTGACGAAATAAAAAATGCTTTTAAGGAAAAAGATGTTGTTTTGTTTCACGGAGTTACTTCAAGCGGGAAAACTGAAATTTACATAAAACTGATTAGTGAAGCAATTGCTGAGGGAAAACAGGTTTTATATCTGCTACCGGAGATTGCTCTTACAACTCAGATCATTTCGCGTCTTCAAAAATATTTTGGGGAAAAGATCGGGGTTTATCATTCAAAATACAGCAATAACGAAAAAGTTGAAATCTGGAATAATGTTCTGAACAATAAATATAAAAATGAAGATCAGAAAAATTCGTACAAAATTATTCTTGGTCCCCGTTCGGCAATGTTCTTGCCATTCGATAATCTGGGCTTGGTAATTGTTGATGAAGAACACGACACATCTTACAAACAATATGATCCGGCACCACGATACAATGCAAGAGATTCGGCGATTTATCTGGCTAAAATGCACAAAGCCAAAACCATACTTGGGTCAGCTACTCCGGCGGTAGAAAGTTATTTCAACACCCAAACAGGAAAATATCAACTCGTTGAATTAATGCAACGCTACGGCAATATTCAAATGCCGGAAATCAAAATTGCCAATCTAAAAATAGAAACAAGACAAAGAACGATGAAATCGCATTTTTCATCATATTTAATCGACCATGTTAAACAAGCTCTGGAAAATAAAAAGCAAATTATTTTGTTTCAAAACCGGCGAGGGTTTTCACTCAGATTGGAATGTGAAGTTTGCAACTGGATACCCGAATGTAAAAACTGTGATGTAACGCTCACCTATCATAAACATAATAATCAATTGCGTTGTCATTATTGCGGTTATTCAACAAAAGTTCCTGAAAGATGTCCTTCATGCGGAAGCACCGCTCTGAAGATGAAAGGCTTTGGAACTGAAAAAGTTGAAGATGACCTTTCAATTATTTTACCCGAAGCACGCATCGAAAGAATGGACCTCGACACAACCCGCTCGAAATATGCATATCAACGAATTATCAATAATTTTGAAGAACGCGGAATTGATATTCTCGTAGGCACGCAAATGGTAACTAAGGGATTAGATTTTGACAATGTAAGCGTTGTCGGAATATTAAATGCTGACAATATGCTCAGTTTCCCTGATTTCAGGGCACAGGAAAGAAGCTTCCAGCTAATGGCACAGGTAAGCGGAAGAGCAGGCAGAAAAGAAAAA